>CAIMDR010000246.1 GCA_903839795.1 uncultured Methylococcaceae bacterium
ATGTTTACTGAGGTATTAGCGAGGAGCTAAGCGGAGCACAAATCCTGGTTCAAAGTCTTATAGACGAGGGCGTAGAATATATTTTTGGCTATCCTGGTGGAGCCGTATTGCATTTATATGATGCACTATTCCAGCAAGACGAACTCAAACACATCCTGGTTCGGCATGAACAAGGCGCAACCCATGCGGCTGACGGTTATGCAAGAGCAACAGGAAAACCAGGCGTGGTATTAGTTACTTCTGGCCCTGGCGCCACCAATGCAGTCACCGGCATCGCTACCGCTTATATGGATTCAATACCCATGGTTATCATCTCCGGACAAGTATCTCTGCCCGTCATTGGTAGCGATGCTTTCCAGGAAGTCGATATGATTGGTATTACCCGACCCTGTGTTAAGCATAATTTTTTAGTCAAGGATGTCACTAAATTAGCCGAAACCATTAAAAAAGCATTTTATGTTGCCACAACCGGGCGTCCCGGCCCAGTCGTCATTGATGTGCCTAAAGACATAACTGCTCCGCAGATTACCGTACCTTATCAATATCCTAAAAAAGTGTCTATCCGTTCTTATAATCCGGTCGTTACCGGTCATAAAGGGCAGATTAAAAAGGCAGTTGATTTATTGTTAAGCGCACAAAAACCCATCATTTATTCAGGTGGCGGTGTCGTTTTAGGTGAAGCCAGTAAAGAATTGATTGAGTTTACGCACACACTGGGCTATCCGATTACCAATACCTTAATGGGTTTAGGCTCATATCCTGCCACTGACAAGCAATTTATCGGCATGCTGGGCATGCACGGCACTTACGAGGCCAACATGGCGATGCACGAAAGCGATGTCATTATTGCTATCGGTGCGCGTTTTGATGATCGTGTTACAGGCAAGCTAGATTTATTTTGCCCACATGCCAAGATCATTCATATTGATGTTGATCCGGCCTCCATTTCAAAAACCGTAAAAGTTGACATTCCTATTGTCGGTGATGTTAAACCGGTATTGGAACAAATGCTGGAACTGATCAGAGAAAGCCAAAAGAAGCCCGATGGAACAGCTATGGCGAATTGGTGGAACCAAATCAGACAATGGCAAGCCGTTAATTGCCTCGAATTTGACCGTCAAAGCCCGTTGATTAAACCGCAATATGTGATTGAGCAATTGCATGAAGTGACCAAAGGCGATGCTTATGTCACGTCAGACGTAGGCCAGCATCAGATGTGGGTAGCCCAGTATTATCCTTTCAACAAACCGCGTCGCTGGATAAACTCTGGTGGATTAGGCACGATGGGCTTTGGCTTACCGGCAGCCATCGGTGTTAAATTGGCATTTCCTGACGAGAATGTCGCCTGTGTAACTGGTGATGCCAGTATTCAGATGTGCATACAGGAATTATCGACCGCTTTGCAATATAACACGCCGATAAAAATCATTAACCTGAACAATCGCTATATGGGCATGGTTAGACAATGGCAGGAATTTTCTTACCAAAGTCGTTATTCGCATTCCTATATGGATACCATCCCGGAATTTGTTAAATTGGCAGAAGCTTATGGTCATGTCGGTATGCGCATAGACAAGCCCGAAGAAGTCAGACCGGCTCTGGAAGCAGCATTTGCCATGAAAGATCGCACCGTATTTTTGGACATCATGACTGATCAAACTGAAAATGTTTACCCCATGATTGAAGCGGGTAAAGGTCACCATGAAATGAAATTAAGAGTCGCCACCGGCACATCGACAGACAGGGAATTGGCTTAAATGAGACATATTATTTCTATTTTAATGGAAAATGAATCCGGTGCTTTATCGCGCGTAGCCGGTTTGTTTTCAGCGCGTGGCTACAATATTGAGTCACTGACCGTAGCGCCAACCGAAGATGCCAGCCTGTCAAGAATGACCTTGGTTACCCGTGGCAGTGAAGAAATCATTGAGCAAATCACCAAACAACTTAACAAGTTAATTGACGTGGTTAAGCTGATTGATTTAGCGGAATCTTTTCATATTGAACGTGAACTGATGATGGTCAAAGTCAAAACCACCACAGGGGAAATGCGCGATGAAATCAGAAGCATGGCAGACATATTTCGAGGCAAGATTATTGATGTAACACCAACCACCTACATTATTGAAATGACCGGTCCCTCAGAAAAACTTGATGCTTTTCTGGCTGCCATAGATCCGGACTCCATTATTGAAGCCGTTCGTTCAGGGCCTACCGGCATTTCCAGAGGCGAAAAAGGCCTACATTTATAACGTAGGTTAAAGGACAAAGGTACAAGGTTAAAGGTTAAAGAACAGTATCCTTATGTCTTGTACCTTGTACCTTGTACCTTGTACCTTGTACCTTGTACCTTAAATCTATTTTTATTTACTTTACACCCAGAAAAACAGGAAAAATCATGCAAGTTTATTACGACAAAGACGCCGACCTCTCTATCATCAAAGCTAAAAAAGTTGCCATTATCGGATACGGCTCACAAGGTCACGCCCACGCCCTTAACTTAAAAGAATCCGGTGTTGATGTTGTCGTTGGCTTACGCGCAGGATCACCCTCAGTCGCTAAAGCTGAAGCACATGGCTTAACCGTTCAGGACGTAGCCAAAGCCGTTGCCGGTGCAGACGTTGTCATGATTTTGACACCTGATGAATTTCAATCAACCTTGTACAAAAATGAAATTGAACCTAATATCAAACAAGGTGCAGTTTTAGCTTTCGCACACGGTTTTGCGATTTTATTCAACCAAGTTGTGCCCAGAGCCGATTTGGACGTCATCATGATTGCGCCAAAAGCACCAGGCCACACCGTTCGTTCTGAATTTGTACGCGGTGGCGGCGTTCCTGATTTAATCGCTATCCATCAAGATGCCTCAGGCACAGCGAAATCAATTTGTTTAGCGTATGCCTCTGCCATCGGTGGCGGTCGCTCAGGCATTATCGAAACAACTTTCCGTGACGAATGTGAAACCGATTTATTCGGCGAACAAGCCGTTTTATGTGGCGGCGCAGTTGAACTCGTAAAAATGGGTTTTGAAACTCTGGTTGAAGCGGGTTACGCACCGGAAATGGCGTACTTTGAATGCTTACACGAATTAAAATTGATTGTTGATTTAATGTTTGAAGGCGGTATCGCCAACATGAACTACTCCATTTCCAACAATGCAGAGTATGGCGAATATGTAACCGGCCCCAAAGTCATCAACGAAGAAAGTCGCTATGCGATGCGTGAAGCCTTACAGAACATCCAAAATGGCCAATATGCAAAGAAATTTATTCTGGAAGGATTGACCAATTACCCTGAAATGACTGCAAGAAGACGTTTGAATGCTGAACATCCTATTGAAGTGGTTGGTGAAAAATTGCGCAGCATGATGCCGTGGATTAAAGCGAATCAAATTGTTGATAAAGCTAAAAACTAAACACCACCATTTGCTGTAACCTTTTAAAAAAGCCTGTCATTTATGACGGGCTTTTTTTATTGTTAACAGCCTGTTTTTGACTGGACAAATCCTTGCATGGACGGCAAAATTAACACTCAATTTGAAATTGAGTGACTCATATAGCTCAAAATTTGATTCCGGCTATCGCTATAAAAAACGTAATACCGGCATGAACGGCCAGCCTACAAAAATGTTTTAACTAAAAACCCGCAAGATTAAAATACAACTGTCTTTTTTACGTGGAGAAAACCATGAAACAAGAAAACACCATCAGTGCATTATTATTGGGCGCCTCTCTCTTTCTGGGACTGAGCGCACTGGGATACCTTCTCGCTGGCGCCGCTATCCATTACAAAGAATATGAGCGCAGTGTTACCGTCAAAGGTTTATCTGAGCGAGAATTACCGGCCGACATAATAATATGGCCCATAGTTTTCACTGAAGCCAGTAATGATCTTGGCGGCCTCTACGCGTCAATAGACGCAAACACTACAAAAATAAAAGATTTTCTGGTTGCAAAAGGAATTGATAAAACTGAAATATCAGCGGCCACACCGTCTATTACTGATAAATTTGCCCAGCAATATACCGACACCACAAAAGCCGAGTTTCGCTATACCGCCATTCAAACCGTCACGGTATACTCATCAAAAGTCGATTTGGTTCGACAAGTCATGACCGAACTCGCAGAACTTGGCAAACAGGGCATCGCTTTTACTGCTGGCGATTACCAAAACCAGAACGAATATATTTTTAGTGGTTTAAACAAGATAAAACCAGAGATGATTCAAGAAGCCACTACCAAAGCACGCGAAGTGGCATTAAAATTTGCCCAAGATTCAAACAGTCAATTAGGTAAAATCAAACAAGCCTCTCAAGGCCAATTTGAAATAACACCCAGAGATAAAAACAATCCACATATTAAAAAGATTCGCGTAGTATCCACAGTAGAATATTACTTGTCTGACTAAAAACTTGCTGCAGATGCGCGTGAAGCACCTTCCCGCGTGCATCTGTGAAACAGCTTAAAACCTGTATTTGAATATAGAGTAAGCACCTAATATGCTGTTTATTATGATAATAAATTCAATGTGTTTATTTTTTGGTACGCGCCTTGGTACACATAAATTAAAGGCTTACATGGTGTTTCATGGCTTTTTATGAAGCATCAACAAAAATATTTAACCGCTTAGGTTTCAAGATCGGGTTGCCAGTGATGAAACTGGTTTGGCTTTGGTGTCCTTGTCGGGTTCCGGTCAACGTGAAATCGGTTTGGCATTGATCGACTCACCAACAAAGTGAAGGCGTACCGTTCCATCTGCAAGGCCATGGTGAAAGCCGCTTGGCAAAGTGAAGCCGTGCTGTTCCAGAATCTGCAAGGCCATGGTGAAAGCCGGTTGGCTTCAAGATCGGGTTGCCAGTGATTAAAGCGGTTTGGTTTCGATGTCCTTGTCGGGTTCCGGTCAACATGAAAGCGGTTTGGCCTTGAATAACTTACCAACGAAGTGAAGGCGTGCCGTCCCGGATGCAAGGCCACGGTGAAAGCCGTTTGGCAAAGTGAAGGCGTGCCGTTCCGGATGCAAGGCCATGGTGAAAGCCGGTTGGCTTCAAGATCGGGTTGCCAGGTTGCCAGTGATGAAACTGGTTTGGCTTTGGTGTCCTTGTCGGGTTCCGGTCAAAATGAAAGCGGTTTGGCCTTGAATAACTTACCAACGAAGTGAAGGCGTGCCGTTCCGGATGCAATGCCATGATGAAAGCCGGTTGGCTTCAAGATCAAGTTGCCATTGATGAAAGTGGTTTGGTTTCGGTGTCCTTGTCGGGTTCCGGTCAACGTGAAAGCCGGTTGGCCTTGATCGAATCACCAACGAAGTGAAGGCGTGCCGTTCCAGAACCTTCAAGGCTATGGTGATGGCTGATTGGCTTCAA
>CAIMDR010000247.1 GCA_903839795.1 uncultured Methylococcaceae bacterium
AAATCAAACAAGCTAAATTCCAGTTGCCTGACCATAATCATGCCGGCCTGAAAGTTTTTTGCCGCCAGCATTTTGTTAAATAAGGACTCGGGTAAGCTTTCACCGGTTTGATAATGGCCTGAAATAAGCGCCAGTGCGTCTTGCTCCCAGCACCAGTTTTCCATGAATTGACTGGGCAGTTCAACCGCATCCCATTCCACGCCGTTAATGCCGGAAACCCCCAAATGGTCAACCTGGGTCAGCATGTGGTGCAGGCCGTGACCGAATTCATGAAATAAGGTAATGACGTCATCATGCGTTAGCAGGGCAGGAATATCACCCGTGGGCGGGGTAAAATTACAGGTTAGATAAGCGACCGGCGTTTGAATGGTGTTACCGATTTTTTTGCGACCTGTGCAGTCATCCATCCAGGCGCCGCCACGTTTTTTGGAACGCGCGTAAAGATCAATATAAAACTGGCCGCGCAGTTGACCTTTATCGTCCCGTATCTGAAAAAAGCGCACATCGGGATGCCAGCTATCAAAGGTGTCAATTTCGGTTATATTTAAGCCGTAGAGTTTTTCTACAACAGCAAACAGTCCAGGCAAAACGCGGGTGATGGGGAAGTACGCTTTAACTTCTTCTTGTGAAAGCTGGTAAAAATGCTGACGCATTTTTTCCGAATAATAACCAAAGTCCCACGATTGAAGGTCATTGATGCCGTGATGTTGTTCGGCAAATTCACGTAACTCCACCAGATCTTTACGCGCTTGTCGCCAGGATCTGTCGGCCAAATCTTCCAGGAAATTCATTACATCGTCGGGCTTGTTGGCCATTTTGGTGGTAAGAGACAATTCGGCGTAATTGTGAAAGCCCAATAATTGTGCTTTTTCATGGCGCAGCGCCAATATTTGCTCCATGAGTGAGCTGTTGTCCCATTGACCGTTTTGCGGGCCTTGGTCTGACGCGCGGGTTGAAAAGGCTTCGTAGTGTTCGCGGCGCAGTTCCCGGTCATCGGCATACGTCATGACGGCCTGATAAGAAGGGAATTGCAGGGTTATCATCCAGCCTTCTTCATTCGCGCTTTCCGCTGTTTGTTTGGCGCCCGCCAGTGCAGAATCAGGCAAACCTGCCAAATCCTGTTCATGTCGGATCAGTTTGCTCCAGGCATTGGTTGCGTCCAGAATATTTTCTTCGTAGTTGCTGGCAAGACGTGATAATTCCTGGCTGATTTCTTTGTAACGCTGCTTTTTTTCGCTATCCAGATCAACACCGGATAATTTAAAATCTCTTAAGCCATTATGGATGATTTTTTGTTGAGCGTTATCCAGCGTTGCAAAGGCGGCACTGTTGGCAATAATTTGATAGGCATTAAACAGTTGTTCATTTTGCCCCATTTCAGTGGAGTATTCACTGAGCTTGGGCAGGCAGGCGTTATAAGCCTCGCGCAGTTCATCCGTATTAACAACCGAATTGATATGACTGACCGGAGACCAGGCTTTGTTGAGTCGGTCTTCAGCATTTTCCAGCGGTTCAATCAGATTTTCCCAAGTATAGGCTGTGGTTGCCAGCAGATGCTTTTCAACCACAGCAAGCGCTTCGTCCAAGAGTTGCGTGATGGCGGGTTCAATGTGTTCCGGTTTTATTTGGGAAAATAAGGGCAGGGTGGCGTCGGATAATAAAGGGTTAGTCATGGTGTTGATTATGTTTTATGGGTGCATTTAGGTGTTTTACAACACGAACGGATACTTTTGTGATGGTTCAAATAAACCACTGATTTGGGCGTAGTCAAAAATTATTTTTTTTGAGGGTCAAAAAACAACGCTGTTTTTGATAAATGATCGTGCCAACCGCGTCTGTTTTTATCAACAAGAATCCACAGAAAGCCAAGTCCGAAAAAGCCCCAAGAGGCAATGGCTGTGGTAAAACGGAGCAACGCTTGAGTCCAGTCAACCGGTTTTTGATCAAGCGTCAGCACTTTTATTTTCCATGCACGCAAGCCTAATGTTTGTCCGCCATGCGTCCAAAACCAGCCATAAAAAAAGAAGCTGATAATGACCAGATAAATGCGGTAAATTATTAATTGTTGGGCGCTAACCGCTGCCCCTGTCGTGAAGGGAAGTAAAAGGGCCGTTGCGACAAATAAAACAGCAACAAGCAGAAAAATATCGTAAAGTTGTGCCGCTAAACGACGAAAAAAACCAGGCGCAGACGCCAAGTCTCGCCCCGGTTTTAACGGCTTTTTTACTTTCAAAGACAATTAATCTTTAAATAAGGTTAGTTTTTGGCCAAAATACATGCACATTGCCATCAGTGCGCCCAGCATGATTAAGGAAAACAAGAAAGGCGGCCGATGGAACAGAAGAATACCGAAATCTGTTACAAAAATGCTGGTTAGTATAGGATGGTCAATGAAGCCATTAAGAATCTTTTTGAACATAACAATCCCGTCAATTACGCAAATGTTTGGTGCGAATGTTTAAAAAATGGTTGTCTGATTTTTAAATGAACAATAACTGCTTGTAAAAATCAGTGCGATGATTTTACTATAATCAAAAGGCTAATGTAAAAAAAAGAAGATTGATTGTAAGATAGAATGCTTCAAATGATATGATTGCCGTAAATAAAATAACAAACAGGGTTAAAGGCCATTTTAAAATTCTTCAAAAAATTGATTAATTCAGCCAGAAATGAAGCTGAGCCAGTCGCGCCGAAAGTCAGAATATATTCGCGCCCGGAACATAATATTTCGCGTGCCCAGATAAGTGAAAGTGCGCTGAAGGTTCTCTATAAACTACAAAAGGAAGGCTACAGCGCCTACCTGGTGGGCGGTTGTGTGCGTGATTTATTGCTGGGGCGGGAGCCTAAGGATTTTGATGTGGTCACTAATGCCGATCCTGAACAAGTTAGAAAAGTGTTCCGCAATTGTCGCTTGATTGGTCGCCGGTTTCGTTTGGCACATGTGCATTTTGGCAGGGAAGTGATTGAAGTTGCGACTTTTAGAGGCGCAGGAGAAGAGCAAAATGACAAGCAGGTGCTTAATAAAGAAGGGCGCTTGTTGCGGGATAATGTCTACGGAACCATTGAAGAAGATGTTTGGCGTCGCGATTTTACGGTAAATGCCCTCTACTACAATATCAAAGACTTTTCGGTGGTGGATTTTGTAGGCGGTATGGCTGATCATAAAGCCGCAGAGTTAAAGCTGATAGGCGATCCTGATACGCGTTTCCGTGAAGACCCTGTGCGTATGCTCCGTGCCGTGCGTTTTGCCGTTAAGCTGGGCTTTAAATTGCATCCTGATTGTGAAAAATCCATGCACAAGGTTGCCGAATTATTATCCAGCATCCCTTCTGCCCGGCTTTATGATGAAACGCTAAAATTATTCATGTCCGGGTACGCACTGCAAACGTTTGAAATGTTAAGGCATTATGGACTTTTTCAAGTGTTGTTTCCGGCGACAGAAAACTGTTTATCGATAGAAGAAAACGGCTTCCCACGCTTACTGCTGATTAAAGCACTTGAAAACTCCGATAACAGAATAGCGGATGGTAAAACCGTTACCGCCTATTTTTTGTTTGCCGCTTTCTTGTGGGAACCCGTACAGATGCGGGCCAAAGAAAAGATGGCAAAAGGCTTGATTGAATTTATGGCTTATCAGGAAGCCGCCAATGAAGTAATTGCCATGCAGGTTAAAAGCACTGCGCTGCCACGTCACATCACCATGGCTATGCGCGAAGTCTGGAGTCTACAGCCCAAATTTAATGCCCGCGTAGGCTCCAAACCCAGTCGCCTGATTACTCATCCCCGTTTTAGGGCGGGTTATGATTTTCTTTTGTTGCGTGCAGAGACCGGTGGAGCTGATCCAGAGTTGGCGCAATGGTGGAGTAAATATCAGGCAGCCAATGAAAACGAACAAAGAAAAATGACCCAACCTCCGCGTAAAGGGCAAGCGAGTAAATCAAGACGAAGAAGGCCGCCTCGGGAAAATGGCAAAGACACCACACCAGGGAAAGATGTGTAGGTTGCAGGCAAAGGTGATGGTTTTTTATTGTGCGCTTTTTACCTTGCACCTCTTGGATTAATTATGAAATACACAGCTAGTGTGTCAACGGTTGCTTATATCGGCTTGGGTAGCAACCTTGAACAACCCGTTGCACAAATTACCTCGGCGCGTACTGCAATCGCTTTAATAACGGGCGTGCAAGAAGTGGTCTTTTCCAGTTTGTACCATAGCTTGCCTATGGGGCCGCAGGATCAACCGGATTATGTTAATGCGGTTATGGGCATCAAAACCGACTTGTTGCCGATGGCTCTGTTGCGTAGTTTGCAAGCCATCGAAAACGATCAGGGGCGACTAAGAATAGGCGAGCGTTGGGGCGCGAGAACATTGGATTTGGATGTTTTGATTTATGGCGAACAAGAAATTGATGTGCCTGATTTAACAGTCCCCCACAAAGGCTTGGAAGAACGCTCTTTTGTTTTGTACCCTTTGTTTGAAATTGCTCCGCAACTCGTGGTGCCAGGTAAAGGTTTTATTACCGATTTGATTGCCAAGTGTCCTTTGTCAGGACTGAGACGGATGGATTGACATGTATCACACGGTTCATGAATCCACAGTAAAACCGTTAACGGTCAATGACCTGGCTGCCATGAAGCAGCAGGGTGAAAAAATCACCTGCTTAACGGCTTACGATGCCAGCTTTAGCGCGTTGATCGACAAAGTGGGTGTCGATATGATGTTGGTCGGTGATTCTCTGGGCATGGTTGTGCAGGGACAGGCGACAACGCTTCCGGTCACTATAACGGATATGGTTTATCACACCCGGTGCGTTAGTCAGGCCAGGCGCAGGGCATTTATCATTGCTGATTTGCCCTTTATGAGCTATGCCACACCGATGGTTGCTGCCCAAAATGCTGCCTTGTTAATGCAGGTTGGCGGTGCACAAATGGTCAAGCTGGAAGGCCCCCGCGTTGACGTAGTCAGTTTTTTGGTTGATCAGGGCATTCCCGTCTGTGGACACTTAGGGCTGTTGCCGCAATGGATTAATCAATTGGGCAGTTATAAAGTTCAGGGCAAAGAGCCCGCTGCCGCCGCAAAAATACTTGCCGATGCCCATCAACTGCAAGAAGCGGGAGTCGGCTTGTTGGTATTAGAGTGCGTACCGGCGCTACTTGCAAAAGAAATAAGCACCCAGCTTAGTATTCCTGTTATTGGTATTGGTGCGGGTGTTGATTGCGACGGACAAGTGCTGGTACTTTATGACATGCTTGATATTGGCATCGGCAAGCGGCCGCGTTTTTCCAGAAATTTCATGGATGACGCCGGTAGCATTGAGGAGGCCATCAATGCCTATCATCAGGCTGTCAAACAGTCGCAATTTCCAACCGCAGAATATAGTTTCTAAGTCTAATGCACATCGTTAACACAGTTTTTGACTTACGTGAGGCCGTTAAAATATGGCGCTCAAACGGTGAAAGCGTCGCCTTTGTCCCGACCATGGGTAATTTGCACGCAGGTCATCTCTATCTGGTCAACAGGGCTAAAAAATCTGCGGATCGTGTTGTTATCAGTATCTTTGTTAATCCTACCCAATTCGGAGTCGGGGAAGATTTTGAAACGTATCCGCGCACTGAGCGTGATGACCAAGAAAAGTTGGCAGTCGAAGGCGCAGATTTATTGTTTTTACCGGCGGTTGCCGATATTTATGCCCCGGATGCCAAAACAACCGTCACGGTAACCGGACTTTCAGAGCGTTATTGCGGCGCTTCCAGACCTGGTCATTTTAGTGGCGTTGCTACTGTTGTCTGTAAATTGTTCAATATTGTGCAGCCTACTGTGGCTTTGTTTGGTCTTAAAGACTTTCAGCAATTGACTATAATAAAAACGATGGTTCGGGATTTAAATATCCCCGTTGAAATAATAGGTATCGATACGGTCAGAGAGTCTGACGGCTTGGCGCTGAGTTCCAGAAATAACTATTTGACGGCTACTGAAAAAAAAGTCGCCCCCAAGCTTTATCAGGCTTTAGGTATCGCGCGTGACGCTATTTTGGCAGGCAATCAGTCTTATGCCGATATTGAGCAACAGGCACACCGATTTTTACAGCAAACAGGCTTCCAGGTGGATTATTTTTCTGTGTGCCGTAGTCATGATTTAGAAAAGGCGGGGCTTGATGATGTTGATTTGGTTTTATTGGCGGCAGCAAAATTGGGCAAAACAAGGTTAATTGATAATATTTATTTTTCCAGATAATTAATTAAGGTAATCATTAGGAGGTTAATAATCCAAGAGCTACAGTGCTTGCACTGTCTGTTTGTTCAAACCTTTGTTAATGTTGGCTATCTAAAAAGTTGATGGATTGTTGCAATTAATGGATAATGTCTGGTTTTTAAACGTATTTATAGTGTTTTATTATGCAAATTACGATGCTTAAAGCAAAGTTACACCGAGCTACAGTGACCCGTTCAGAGTTGGGTTATGAGGGGTCTTGCGCAATTGACGGCACTATTCTTGACCTGTCAGGTATTAGAGAATACGAGCAGATTCAGATTTATAATATCAATAATGGGGCGCGTTTTACCACGTATGCCATTCGTGCAGAAAATGGTTCCGGCGTGTTTTCGGTTAATGGCGCTGCTGCCCGCTTAGCCTGTCCTGGTGACCTGATTATTGTTTGCGCTTACACGATATTGGATCAACAAGAATCTGAAAAGCATAAGCCGACTCTGATATATTTTAACGAAAAAAACGAAGTCTTGCGTTCTGCCTCATCAATACCAGTGCAGGCCGCCGGCTAGTGTTTTAGAGAAATTTAATAAAGTAAAAACCCGCAAGCCAAAAGGCTTTGCGGGTTTTTTATTGCCTAATGAATAGCTATAAATCTAAAAACCTCATTTAGTCACAGATTTACACAGATAAGCACTGATAATACATGATGTTACGCACTACTGATAATTTACCAAAAGGGTGATCAAAAGAATTGATCTAACACGTTGTTTATCTGAGTAAATCCGTGTTTATCTGTGGCTCAAATACGTTTTTTAGGATTATAGGCTACGGATGACGGTGATCATACGGGTTTTAACGGATTTTTTAGCCAAAAAAAAATACTTATTGATATATGGACTTTCAGAAATTAAATATCCTATTTGCTTCGCTGTAAGCCCATACTAATATCCTTTGAAGGAATGGTATCGGTCAATAGAGAAATTATT
>CAIMDR010000248.1 GCA_903839795.1 uncultured Methylococcaceae bacterium
CACACTCACAGATTGCCGGAAACGCTTATTCTCGCTTGCGCTCGAAAAGCCTTATTCCGGCCTACGCAGTTTCTGGGTAATTATTCACTTCCCTCTTTGAAAAAGGGGGATCGAGGGGGATTTATCTAATAAAATCTCCCCTAACCCCTCTTTTTCAAAGAGGGGGACTGCGTGCTCAGTTGTTTTTGTGGTAAATTTTACAGTCCAGCCAAGTTTTGACTTGGAATTGTCTAAAAATAATGAGGAATTGTTATGAAAATAAAATTACTAGTTGCAGTTACCGGTTTATTGTCACTGGCATCGCTGCCCGTGCATGCTCATACCGGCTTGGGTACCGTTCATGGTTTAGTCGACGGGTTGTTGCATCCTTTAATGGGTATTGATCATTTGCTGGTGATGCTGGCAATCGGGTTGTGGGCTGCAAAGCTTGGCGGACGGGCATTGTGGATGGTGCCCGGCAGTTTTTTGCTGGCGATGGCCGCAGGCGCGGGTTTGCAGTATATGGGCTTCACCATAAGCGCGGCGGAAACGTGGGTGGCTTTTTCGGTGCTGGCATCAGGCTGGCTGGTATTGAAAAATCAGCACATCTCTTCGGGTTTTGCGGTCGCCATCGCAGCCGGATTTGCACTTAGTCACGGTTATGTTCATGCGGCAGAATTGCAAACCGGCGCTGAGGCAATGGGGTACGCCTCGGGATTTTTGTTAACAACGGCAGTGCTGCATGGTTTGGGTGTTGCTGCGGGGTTATCGGGAGCGGTCAGGCTAAAAATTATCAATACCGCATTGGGACTGCTTTGTGCCATCGTGGGTACAACCTTGTTGGTTGGCATCTAGGCAGATGTTTGCCGATAGCAAGGAGGCCGGATTCGCCAACGCCAATGCAGAGAGCAGGCCGGTACAAGGCTGGGAAGCAACGCTGGAACTGGGTTTTGAACGCAGTAATGATAAAACAGTGCTGGCGCATCGTCGTCATCAGGGGCCGTTAACCGTACAACGACCTTTTTATCCTGAGGGCGGTGTTTGTCATCTGTATTTGTTGCATCCACCCGGTGGCGTAGTGGCAGGTGACAGTTTGACGATAGCAATAACAGCCGCCGCCAATAGCGCCGCTCTGGTAACAACACCGGCCGCCGGTAAATTTTATCGTAGTACCGGTGAACTGGCCCGGCAATCGGTTACCTTGACCGTAGCGGCAGGCGCAGTTTTGGAATGGCTGCCACAGGAAACCATTATTTATGAAGGAGCGCGGGTTGCCTCTAAACTACGCGTTGATTTGGAAGCAGGCGCTCGTTTTATTGGCTGGGAAGTGCTTGCCTTGGGGCGTCCAGCCGCTAATGAAGGTTTTACGACGGGTGAAGTGAGCATGAGTTGGCAGCTATTTCGTGCCGACGAGCTTTTTTATCGGGAACATTTAAAGCTGGATGCCCACGCTTTTGCGGCACGCTGGGGGTTGCGAGGACATTCCGCTTGCGGAACGATGTTTGTTTGTCCCGCGTCATCCGCCCATTTGGAGGCCGTACAACAACTGATAGGTGATACCGCAGGGCGCGGTGTTACGTTAATAGACGAACTGTTGATTTGTCGCGCTCTTGATGACCGGGCGGATCGGTTACGCGGATTTTTTCAACAGGTTTGGGCCTTGCTAAGACCTGACATTTTGCAACGTAACGCCTGCGAGCCGCGTATCTGGGCAACCTGATTAACCAAAAAAGGATAACACATGCATTTAACGCCACGCGAAAAAGACAAACTACTGATTTTTACTGCCGGATTATTGGCAGAACGCCGAAAAGCGAGAGGTTTAAAACTTAACTACCCGGAAGCCATCGCTTATATTACCGCCGCCATTATGGAGGGTGCCAGGGATGGGCGCACAGTCGCTGAATTAATGGAATTTGGCCGCACCTTGCTAAACCGTGAGGATGTCATGGAGGGTATTGGCGACATGTTGCCGGATGTGCAGGTAGAAGCAACGTTTCCGGATGGTACGAAATTGGTTACCGTGCATAATCCCATTGAATAGCAAAACAGGCTACCAACTTAACGCGGGATATAGTCGAGACTTAACCGTTCGTCCTGAGCCTGTCGAAGGATGAGCGGTTAAGTCGTTCATGGTTCGACAAGGCTCTCCTGAGCGCCAGACGAAGGGCTCACCACGAACGGCTTAACCTAAAACTGTCCCGTCTTATAGCCGAAAAACAGGGCGTGCCATGTACGTCAACGATGATAATGACCATGAAAGAGTAGGAGCAGAGCCATGATACCTGGAGAAATTATCCCGGCCGAGGGTGATATCGAGCTGAATGCCGGTTGCGCAGTTATTTCGCTGCTTGTCGCCAACAGCGGTGATCGACCCATACAAGTCGGTTCGCATTATCATTTTTTTGAAACCAATCCGGCTTTGCATTTTGACCGGGACAAAACGCTGGGCTTCAGATTGGATATTCCAGCAGGAACCGCTGTCCGCTTTGAGCCGGGACAGTTTAGGGAAATACATCTGGTTCCCTTTTCAGGGTTACGCCGTGTTTACGGTTTTCGTCAGGCAATCATGGGCGAACTAAAGGAGTCGGTATGAGCAGAATTAGCAGGCAGGCTTACAGTGATATGTTTGGCCCGACTACCGGCGATAAAGTCCGCCTCGGTGATAGCGGCCTGTTTTTACAAGTCGAAGCCGATCGCACAGTATACGGCGAAGAAGTTAAGTTTGGTGGCGGCAAAGTGATACGCGACGGGATGGGACAAAGTCAGATTGATTCAAACAGCGCCATGGACTTGGTCATTACTAATGCATTAATTGTCGATTATTGGGGCATTATCAAAGCCGATGTCGGCATTAAAAATGGTCGTATTGCCGCGATAGGCAAGGCCGGTAATCCCGATATTCAAAACGGCGTCGATATTATTATTGGCCCCGGCACCGAGATTATAGCCGGTGAAGGGCAAATTTTAACCGCAGGCGGCGTTGATGCGCATATCCATTTTATCTGTCCGCAGCAAATAGAAGAAGCACTGTCATCCGGTGTCACCACCATGATTGGCGGTGGTACGGGGCCTGCGACAGGTACTAATGCGACTACTTGTACGCCGGGGCCCTGGAATATCCAGCAGATGTTGCGGGCGCTGGATGGTTTTCCCATGAACTTTGGCGTGTTGGGCAAAGGCAATGCCAGCTTGCCTGCGGCTTTGGAAGAACAGGTGCGTGCCGGTGCCATGGGTTTAAAGCTGCATGAAGATTGGGGCACCACACCGGCGGCGATTGATTGCTGTTTGTCGGTGGCCGACCGTTTTGATGTGCAGGTCGCGATACATACCGATACCTTGAATGAATCGGGTTTTGTTGAAGATACCATTGCCGCTTTTAAAGATCGCACCATTCATACCTACCATACCGAAGGTGCGGGCGGCGGTCATGCGCCGGATATTATCAAGGCCTGTGGCTTGCCTAATGTGCTGCCCTCGTCAACCAATCCAACGCGACCATTCACCATTAACACGGTCGACGAACATCTGGATATGCTGATGGTTTGCCATCATCTTGACCCCTCCATTCCCGAAGACGTGGCGTTTGCCGAATCACGTATCCGTCGTGAAACGATAGCGGCGGAAGATATATTGCATGATTTGGGCGCTTTTTCGATGATTTCATCGGATTCACAAGCTATGGGCCGAGTGGGTGAAGTGATTATTCGCACCTGGCAGACGGCGCATAAAATGAAATTGCAACGCGGCAGTTTGCAGGAAGATTCTGCACAGAATGATAATTTTCGCATTAAACGCTATATCGCCAAGTACACGATTAATCCGGCGATTAGTCACGGTATTTCGCACGAAGTTGGTTCAATAGAAGTCGGCAAGTTGGCCGATCTGGTGTTATGGAATCCGGTCTTTTTCGCCGTAAAACCCAGCCTGATTATCAAAGGCGGTTTGATAGCACTGGCTGCGATGGGCGATGCCAATGCGTCAATTCCAACCCCGCAACCGGTACATTATCGCCCGATGTTTGGTTCATTCGGCCAGACTGCCTCGGCTACGTCGATGATTTTCTTGCCGCAAGCCGCCGTTGATGGCGGTGTTTCCGAAGCTTTGGGCTTGCGTAAACGCGTCGGTATTGTCAAAAATACCCGCACTATCGGTAAAAAAGATTTAGTGCACAATCACTACCAACCCGTTATCGAAGTAGATCCGCAGACCTATGCCGTGCGTGCCGACGGGAAGTTGTTGACCTGTGAGCCGGTGGCCGTTTTACCTTTTGCACAACGGTATTTTCTGTTTTAAGAAAATCCACCGACTTTTAAGAAGTATAAATTTCGTGTAGTTGTTAACCTCCCCCTTTGAAAAAGGGGGATTGAGGGGGAGTTATCTAATAAAATCTCCCCTAACCCCTCTTTTTCAAAGAGGGGGACTGAATAATTACAAAAAAGCCTTGATCCAACGGATACCTCCTCTAATGACCACTATGTTGAAATTGACTGAACTTGCTCCACCAGAAACCCAGGCTGACGATGTCCTGACGTTGCCTTTTGAATATCGCCAAAAAAGCCGATTGCCTGCCCGTACCGATGGCGGCGTGGCGGTTGGTGTTTTTTTGCCGCGCGGACACCGTTTGCTTTCAGGTGTTATTTTGACAGGTGCAGAGCGTTTTAAGGTGCTGATAAAAGCGGCACCTGAAACGGTTTCGGTGGTGTGTAGTGATGACATTTTGCAATTTGCACGCGCCTGTTATCATTTGGGTAACCGTCATGTCGCCTTACAAATTTTGCCGGGTGAGCTGCGCTATTTGAGTGACCATGTTCTGGATCACATGGTGGAAGGTTTGGGTTTGCTGGTAACGCATAACATTATGCCGTTTGAGCCGGAAGCCGGTGCTTATCATAGCCATGATTAATGATTTGGCCTTGCTGCGATTACTACAACTGGTAAGTCCGGGCTTGCCGATTGGCATGTACAGCTATTCCCAAGGCTTGGAACGTGCCATTGATGATGGCTGGGTCACCACTGCCGATGACGTCCGTGAATGGCTTGAAGGTTTGCTGGAGCATGGCCTGACGCAGATTGACCTGCCGGTCATGATGCGCTTGTTTGATGCCTGGACGTTGGCTGATAACGAGGCCGTTGTGCGCTGGAGCAAAACCTTGACCGCTTGCCGCGAAACCTCCGAATTACGTGCAGAAGACAGGCAAACCGGACAGGCGCTGGCACGCTTGCTGGTTGCGCTGGAACTGGACGATGCCGCCGATTGGTTACGCAAACCGGAGGCAACATTCGCTACTTTATTTAGTCTCGCCGCAGTCCGTTGGGCTGTTCCAAAGCGCGAGGCGGCTATCGGTTACCTGTGGAGCTGGCTGGAAAATCAGGTGTTATGTGCCGTTAAATTGGTGCCCTTGGGACAGGTGGCCGGTCAACGTTTGTTAATCGCGTTGGCATCCACACTGCCGGAACAGGTCAATCGTGCGTTACTGCTTTCAGATGATGAAATCGGCAGCAGCGCGTTTGGTTTGGCCTTGGCGAGTAGTCGCCATGAAACACAATATTCCAGATTATTTCGTTCTTAAAGTGAGTAGTAGATGATGAGTGATAAACAGGTACTTCGGGTAGGGATAGGCGGGCCGGTAGGTTCCGGAAAAACAGCATTGGTGGATGCCTTGTGCAAGCGCATGCGAGAGCAATTTGAAATTGGTGTCGTCACCAATGATATTTATACCCGCGAAGACCAGCAATTTTTGATTCGCAGTCAGGCTTTGCCGGAAGACAGGATTGTCGGTGTAGAAACCGGTGGCTGTCCGCACACGGCTATCAGGGAAGATGCATCGATGAATCTTGCTGCGGTTGATGAGCTTTGTGAACGCTTTGATAATCTCGATTTTATTATGGTGGAAAGCGGAGGCGATAATTTAAGCGCAACTTTTAGCCCGGAACTGGCCGACCTGACCATTTATGTGATTGATGTCTCGGCCGGTGACAAGATCCCCAGAAAAGGTGGCCCCGGCATTACCCGCTCTGATTTGCTGGTGATTAATAAAATTGATTTGGCTCCTTTTGTTGGTGCCTCGTTGGACGTTATGGATCGTGATGCCAAAAAAATGCGCGGCGAGCGACCGTTTGTGTTCACCAACCTTAAAACCGGTTTAGGACTGGAAACCATTGTCCAATTCATTATTACGGCGGGCATGTTGACCACCGTGGCCGCGTGAACAACTACAAATCTTCGTGTCTTCGTGGTGAAATGTCTTAGGAATGTGCATGAAATAACTTCGGTATCTTGCTCCCTCTCCCTCTGGGAGAGGGCTG
>CAIMDR010000249.1 GCA_903839795.1 uncultured Methylococcaceae bacterium
ATACTGCTTACTTCGCCGACATGACCCAAATCAATTATTTCCGACGCATCAATATCGTGTGCCGATTTTTTTAAGTGAATTTTTTTAGCCCGAATAAAATCACCATCTTTTCCGGTCAATCCGACGGCTTTGCCGCCATTTCTGTTGATCAGGTTAACAATTTCCTTGTTCACCAAGCCGCCCAACACCATTTCAACGACATCCATCGTCTCGCTGTCGGTAATGCGCATACCATCGACAAAGCCGGTTGTTTTTCCCAGTTTCGTCAATAAGTCGCCAATTTGGGGGCCGCCGCCATGAACCACAATCGGATTCATGCCCACCAGTTTCATCAAGACAATATCACGGGCAAAACTGTGCTTAAGCGCCTCGTCAACCATGGCATTGCCGCCGAATTTAACCACCACGGTTTTGCCTTTAAAACGTTGAATATAAGGCAAGGCTTCTATCAGTACATCGGCTATTTGGTGAGGTGTTCTTGTTTGTATCATTTTTAGACTTTCCGTTTATTAAAAAGAGTCATCACTAAAGTTTTTTCAAAAAAACAGCTTAATGACGGCCGGTATGACCAAAGCCACCCTCGCCTCTATCGGTCTCCGTAGTAAAATCGGCAACCACTTTAAAAGCGACCTGAACCACCGGCATAAACAGTAATTGTGCAATTCTTTCACCCGGCTGAACCGTATAATCATTCACGCCATCATTGTGCAAAATGACGCCTATTTCGCCAAGATAATCAGAATCGATAATACCCAAGCCTTGTCCAACCCGAATTTGGCTGTTTAAACAAAGACCGCTTCTGCTGGCAACAACGGCCACTAAGCCGGGGTCTTGAATGTTGACAGCCAAACCGGTGCCAAGCAATTTATTTTCACCGCCGGCAATAGTGATGGGTTGGTCAATACAGGCGACCAAATCAATGCCTGCCGATCCTTTGGTTTTATAGGCAGGTATCCCGTATTTTTCAAGTAAAGGATTTACTATCCTGGTTTCGATGAGTCTTTTCATGTCGTTAATTTGGTTAAAAATTTAATATTATACCTTAGCATTCCAATGCAGTTAAGTTAAGTGCCTCTTCGCAAGATAAACCGTTGGCTGAGCGAAGTCGAAGCCGGAAAAATCGCTTCGACTTCGCTCAGCCAACGGCTTAACTTAATGACATTGCTTAGCATTCGCTTAACACCGTTAAGGATATAAAGATTTAAAACACGATAATTTTGCAACACCAGCTTGCGAAATATTGGAAAATAACCTTGGCTGTCTATGGCAAGCGTGATTGTAGACACCAACAATCCCTATCCGGTTATTTTAGTCAAGCGCACAGGTAAAAACTATAATAAGATAGTAGGAGTATTTACCCTAAAAGAGTCACAGCCATGCGTCGATTTATTCTATTAAGTTTTCTTGCCTTTCCGGTATTTGCTGTTGATGAGCAACCGCCCACACTTGAAGCGGTGCCCGAAGTGCCGGAGCCGTCTTTACCCGTGCAAAGCGGTGAGACACTGGAACCGGATATCACCATTACCCGTAAAGGTAGCAAGACCATACAAGAATACCGCAGAGGCGGCAGACTTTATATGATTAAGGTTATTCCGGACGTTGGCCCGCCTTACTATTTTATTGATAATAATGGTGACGGCAAAATGGATGTCCTTAAAAATGAAGTTGATAAAAACAGCAACATCAATATGTGGAAGCTATGGGAATGGTAGTCGCCTGACCGTGTCTGTTTATACGCAAGTAACACGACCACAACTCGATCAATTCTTTAGCTTCTACACGCTCGGTGAGGTTATCAACTTTGAGGGTATCCAAGATGGCATTAACAATACCAACTATTTTGTAGAAACCACGCAGGGCAGCTTTGTTTTAACCTTGTTTGAAACACTGACTGTCAATGAGTTGCCGCATTTTATGGGGCTACTGTCACATTTGGTCAAACACCAGCTGCCTTCTCCCTCGCATCAGCCAGACCGACAGGGTCAGGTATTGCGTGAGCTTAACAGTAAACCGGCGGCACTATTTAATCGCTTATCGGGGATAACCACCACCTCGCCCTCCATCGAACAGTGTTGGCAAGTCGGCAGGCAATTGGCGGCTTTACATCGGTGTACACAAGATTACGATTTTCCGGTAAAAAATAATAATGATCTGGAAGGGTGCCAACAACAGTTGAATAAAATCCATGAGCGGTTATCGGCTACAGACCTTGCTTTGATTAAAGACGAGTTGCTTTTCCAAACGATAAACCATTCGAACATGCTGCCTCAAGGCGTTATCCACGGCGATTTGTTTAGAGATAATGTTCTGTTTGTTGATAACCAACTCAGTGGCCTACTGGATTTTTACAGTGCCAGCACAGGGGCCTTGCTGTTTGATCTTGCGATAACTGCTAATGACTGGTGCTGTGAAAACGGCGCTATTAATACCGACAAACTAGCGGCGCTGCTAGCCGCCTATCAAAGCCTGAGACCGTTGGAAGCACTGGAAAAAAACCACTGGCAAATCCAGCTTAGAGCCGCTGCTTTACGTTTCTGGTTATCCCGATTGGAACACCAACTTTATCCCCGCCCCGGAGACGTAATCCAGCTAAAAGATCCGCTTTTTTTTAAGCAACTACTCCAGTTGCATAGGCAACATCTTGACTAACGGCGGCCGCGAACGATCAGACAACTTGAATTAGCGTAGCTCGGATAAAAGTATCGCCATCATGCTTTCAGCTTGCCGCAAATAGCCGCCACCAAACAAGTTCAGGTGGTTTAAAATATGATACAGATTGTACAGCGTCTTTCTAACGCCATAACCCTCGTCAAGTGGCCAAGCAGATTGATAGGCGGCATAAAAATCCTGACTAAAACCACCAAACAATTCCGTCATTGCCAAATCCGCTTCCCGATCGCCGTAATAACAGGCAGGGTCAAAAATAACCGGACACCCCTGCTTGTCGACACCGGCATTACCAGCCCATAAATCACCATGTAATAAGGACGGTTGCGGCTGGTCATGTTTAAATAATGCCGCCATATCGCTGCAAAGACGCTCGCCTTGGCTTTGCAGG
>CAIMDR010000250.1 GCA_903839795.1 uncultured Methylococcaceae bacterium
TCATGACACCTTGGGGTGCTTCACCAGCTCCAAGCTCTGTCGTTAGTCGTTAAACAGCACGAACCGGATAAGCGGGCAGTGCGGCTAACATGACAAGCCTTTATATCATTGTCGAGGTGACAATTACGGGCGCAAGCCCAGAAGAAGTTTTTATGACTACCTATAATTCGGTGTTCGTTTTGGACACCACCAAAAAACCGCTTACGCCATGCCAACCGGCACGAGCGAGGGCATTACTTCGGGATGGCAAAGCGGCTGTTTGGCGTACTGTCCCGTTTACCATTATTTTGAAAGTCGCCATGCCCGACGCAATAGTAAAACCGATAAGCTGCAAGATTGATCCAGGTTCAAAACAAACCGGATTGGCTCTGGTTGATTCGGATGGTCGTGTTGTATTTGCTGCTGTGCTTGAGCATCGCGGCAATGCCATCAAAGCGGTTCTTGAATCACGCCGTTCTATTCGTCGAGGTCGCCGTGCCAGAAATACCCGCTATCGTCAGGCTCGGTTTTTAAACCGGATTCGTCCTGAAGGCTGGTTGCCACCTAGTTTGCAGCACCGTGTTGAAACTACGCTTACTTGGGTTAATCGTTTTCGTCGGCTGTGCGGCATTGTTGAAATAGCCGTTGAACGTGTCAAATTCGACATGCAATTAATGCGTAACCCTGAAATATCAGGCGTTGAGTATCAACAAGGTACTTTATTGGGCTTCACCGTAAGAGAATACTTGCTTGAAAAATGGGGCAGAAAGTGCGCCTATTGTGCAGTTGAAAATGTACCCATGCAGATTGAACACATCCATCCGAAAGCCAACGGCGGCAGTAATGCGGTGTCCAATCTTGCTTTGGCCTGTGAGCCTTGCAACAAGAAAAAAGGCACGCTGGATATAAAAGTTTTCCTGAAAAACAAACCTGAGTTGCTCAAAAAAGTGGTAGCACAGGCCAAGCGATCATTGAGTGATGCGGCTGCCATGAATGCAACACGCAATAAGTTATTTGTTGAGCTTCTCAATACCGGTCTGCCCGTTGAAACCGGAACCGGCGCACAAACCAAGTTCAATCGTACCCGACTGGACTATCCAAAGGAACACTGGATAGATGCGGCTTGTGTCGGTGAATCCGGCGCTACTGTTACACTCAATCCTGAGTTGAAGCCATTGCTGATAAAAGCTACTGGTCACGGAACCCGGCAAATGTGTACCACCGATAAATTTGGTTTCCCGCGTCGGGCAGCAAAAGGCGGGAAAGCTGTCAATAGTGTTTCAACTGGTGATTATGCTCGAATTGTCCAACCGAAAGGCAAGTATATCGGCTCTTATGTTGGGCGAATATCGTCAATCAATACGACAACAAATTTTGTAACTATGAAAGTATTTGGAAAAACAATTAGCTTCAACTCGAAGCTTGTCACAATAATTCAAAAGGCTGATGGCTATGCTTACGTACACTAATAAAAACGCTGGGCAAGCAATAAAAGGCGCAGGCGTTCCTGCTTTACCCCTGATTTTTCCCCGCGTAATTGCGGATGGAAAAAATCAGGTACGCAAGTCACTGGCGGGTCGCTCCCCATCCATGGGAGAGCTTCAAGGAAAATGTGCGGCAATTGATTTTTTACACTTCATAACAGCCAAACATTACCAGCTTGAGTTATTGTCAAACGACAAAGATATGAAACAGTTAGAAAATAGCTATACCGCTTGGCTTAATACTGAATCATCAGGAACTTGATTTACCCAGAATACTTTTAAAATGGTACGCGATGCGTACCCTACATGCCAATCAATAATCATGAACACACAAAACTCTTTCGTCAGCTGGTTTAGAGACTCATCGCCTTACTTCCACGCGCATCGCAACACAACCTTTGTCATTTCATTTGGTGGCTAAGCGGTGTTGGCTGATGATTTTGATCATCATGTCCACGATTTTGCCTTGCTTAGCAGCTTGGGGA
>CAIMDR010000251.1 GCA_903839795.1 uncultured Methylococcaceae bacterium
CTTTCAACAAACTCTATTAGTCGATAGTCTAAAAAGGGGACGCGAACCTCAAGTGAGTTCGCCATGGCTGTCTTGTCCCCCACCATAAGAAGATCGTCTGGTAGATTGGTTCGCGTGTCAATATAGAGCATCTGTGTAACTGGATCCAAATGACAAACGTCTGATTGCAAATGACGAATTGCTTCTTTCGCTTGGTAGCCGTTAACGAAGACTTTTTCTTTTAAGGAAGCAGCAAAAAGTTGGCGCTTCATGTCCTCACTAAAAAAAGAATAAATCTTGACAAACCGAGTCAGCACATCCGGCTCACCAAGTGAAACAACCCCCCGCTTTAACCGTTCAAATCGCCCAGGCATTCTAGTCACCACCCTTCCAAGGGGATCAGTAAAATTAGATGGAAGGCGATTATATACAGTAGAAAGTTTAACACCTATATGTCGATCGTAACCCGCCCAAGGTTCATCTGCTCCCTGACCGGTCAAAGCAACTTTGACATGCGAACTGGTTCCCTTTGCCAAAAAGTAAAAAGCAGCTGCAGCTTCTTGTCCGACCGGCTCTTCAATATCCCAAAGAAAACGCTCATAATACTCAAGGTAGTCCTTAGGACCAACCATTGTAAAATGGTGGTCTGCTCCAAACATATCTGCGAGAAACTTGGCACCGGATACTTCATTTGTCTTCTCTCCGCCCTCAAAACCAATTGTAAATGCCTGAATCCGGCTTGGAGAATACTTATTCATAATAGCCAACAGAACACCTGAGTCGATGCCTGAGCTCAGAAACAATCCCAAAGGTACATCACTACGTAATTGTAGACGAACAGAATCTTCAAGCAATCCTTGATATTCTTCGATCAAATCACTTTCATGCCATTTTTTACGAATTTTAGGGATCCATTTCCAAAATCGTTCTGTTGTCATAGAAGTCGTTGTTACCTGCATCATATGACCAGCTGGCAGTTTAAAAATATTCTTAAACAAAGTCTTTGGTGAAGGGACATATCGAAATGTAAATAGCTCAGCCAACGATTCAACATCAACTTCGCGTGGGCATTCAGGGTGCTGTAGCAATGCTTTTATCTCAGACGCAAACAACAGTTGAGACCCAATAAAAACGTAATAGAGAGGCTTGATGCCCAAATGATCTCTCGCAAGAAACATGGTTTTTTCTCGCACATTTACTATGGCAAAAGCAAACATCCCGTTAAATCGATTTACGCACGCTACTCCCCACTGTTGATATGCATGAACAATGACCTCGGTATCGGAACGAGTTTTAAATTGATGGCCTAATGCCAATAACTCTTCTCTCAATTCAATATAATTATATATCTCACCGTTAAATATAACTTGAAGATTTCCATCCTCGTTTGGCATTGGCTGAGCGCCGCCATCTAAGTCAATGATACTGAGTCGACGATGCCCCAACCCAATCCCGCCATTAACAAAATACCCCTCGCCATCAGGTCCCCTATGCTGTATAACTGTATTCATACTCTCAAGAATATGACGGTCAATGAGATTACCAGATTGATCAAAAATACCGCAAATTCCACACATAAGTAATTATTTCCTTCGAATCAATTATGTCGATTGCACGCCAAGAGATGTTATTTTAATATTCCATTGCTGCATTTTCTCTACCCCGAAACAATTACATTAAATATATGCCGTACAAATAAAA
>CAIMDR010000252.1 GCA_903839795.1 uncultured Methylococcaceae bacterium
ACTTCGCGCTGGGTAATAATACAACCCAGATGCGGGTGCTGAAACTCTATCGGATCTTCAATAGTAATAATATGACCGTTACTGTTCTGATTGCGATGCTTGATTAAGGCAGCCAAGGACGTTGATTTACCGGTACCCGTAGCGCCCACAAAAAGAATGAGGCCACGCTTTTCCATAATCATTTCTTTTAATATTGGCGGTAAAAACAAAGAATCGGCATCGGGTATTTCGTTTTCAATCCGGCGCATTACCATGCCGGCAGAATCTCGTTGGGTAAAAGCGCTAACCCTGTATCGACCAAATTCCGGCACACCAATAGCAAATTGGCATTCTTTGGTATTTTCAAACTCATCTTTTTGCCGCTGAGTCATAATACTCAGCACCGCTTCTAAAGACTGTTCGGCTGTCAGTGGAATTTTGGATGTCTCGATAAGCGCGTTATCAACCTTAATAGTGGGTGCTCGTCCTGCTGTTATAAATAAATCAGAGGCTTTTTTTTGAGCCATTAATGTAAATAACACGTTAAAATTCATTTTTTACTCCTTAACGAAAACTATCTTTATTTACGGCTTTAATCATGGCTTCTTTTGAAGTCACCAAGCCTTTATCAACCAATTCTCTCAGGTTCTGATCCAGTGTTTGCATACCGTCTTTACGCCCGGTTTGAATTGCAGAATACATTTGTGCCACCTTGGCTTCCCGAATCAGGTTTCTGATCGCCGATGTGCCTACCATAATCTCATGTGCGGCAACGCGGCCACCGCCCGTCTTTTTCATGAGTGTTTGCGAAATGACACCCTGTAATGATTCAGACAGCATAGAGCGAATCATGTCTTTTTCTGCGGCCGGAAAGACATCAATAATACGATCGATAGTTTTTGCCGCAGAAGTTGTATGTAGCGTACCAAAAACAAGGTGACCCGTTTCCGCTGCTGTTAATGCCAGGCGGATAGTTTCCAAATCACGCATTTCACCCACCATAATAATATCGGGATCTTCACGGAGTGCCGAGCGTAACGCCTCATTAAAACCATGCGTATCACGATGCACTTCGCGCTGGTTAATTAAGCATTTTTGGCTTTCATGAACAAATTCGATGGGGTCTTCAATGGTGAGTATATGGGCGTAATCATTGCAATTAATATGATTAATCATCGCCGCCAGTGTGGTCGATTTACCGGAACCCGTAGGCCCCGTGACTAAAATCATGCCACGCGGCTTTCGGGTCAATTCTTCAAAAAATTTGGGCGCATTCAAATCTTCCAGAGATAGCACCTTTGAGGGAATGGTTCTAAAAACACCCGCCGCTCCACGCTGCTGATTAAAGGCATTGACACGAAAACGTGCGATTCCGGGCAGCTCAAACGAAAAATCGGTTTCTAAAAATTCTTCATAATCACGCCGCTGCTTGTCATTCATGATGTCATAAATCAAGGCATGCACCATTTTATGATCCAGTGCAGGCACGTTAATTCGTTTTATATCACCATCAACCCGGATCATGGGAGGCAACCCAGCCGATAAATGTAAATCCGATGCTTTATTTTTAACTGAAAAAGCCAGTAACTCTGCAATATCATTCATAAAATGCTCGGGTAAAGTGGTCGATAAAATAACAATTCAATTTTTAAACTTTAGCGTAATTCTTTGCTTTTTTGAAGCGATACTGTTTAATGACGTTTTAATTATTTCCTGATGACGATGGTAAATAACAGACTTAACCTTATACTTGCCCAAATCAGACAAGCTGAAGTGGCTTACCACCGTAAACCTGGATCGGTTCTCTTACTGGCGGTGAGTAAAACCAAAACCGCAAAAGATATTGCAGAGGCTTATCAAGCGGGACAACGCCATTTTGGCGAGAATTACTCCCAGGAAGCACTAAAAAAACAACAGGAACTGGGCGCGTACGACATTACCTGGCATTTCATTGGGCCGATACAATCCAATAAAACCAAGGCACTTGCCCTGCATTTTGACTGGGTACACAGTGTTGATAGTTTTAAGATTGCCAAACGTCTTAGCGAACAACGTCCTGTTAGCTTACCGCCATTAAACATCTGTCTGCAAGTTAATATCAGCGGCGAACAAAGCAAGTCCGGCATTACCCTGAATGAATTGCCGCAATTGTGTGAGCTTGTGGCGGCATTGCCCAACATAAAATTGCGTGGTGTGATGGCGGTTCCTATGCCTGAAGAGGATTTTGACTTGCAACGTCAACCTTATAAAACACTTTATGAGGCGGTTGCAAAATTAAACAATCCCGAACTGGATACCTACTCATTTGGGATGAGTGGCGATTTAAACGCCGCTATTGCCGAAGGCGCGACTATTGTCCGGATTGGCACTGCATTGTTTGGTGCGCGAGAATATACCTAACGCTGATTATTAGCACCAGGTGTTTTTTCTGTGTATAAAATAGTGATTATCAAGTACGGCAATTATTTCTTCACAATCAATGATATTTTTACTGTCCGCTAAAATGTAATCCGCTAAGGCCATAATGGCATGCCAATTCGATCTATCGTTTATAAAATTAAAGGCTGCCAAAAATAACTCAGCCAATTTTTTTTCACGGACTAACGGGTTGGTAACAAGACAATCCAGATAGTCGTTGATGGCCTCTAAATCAGAAGAGCCTCCATAATAATGCAGGGCATTTAAATTTATCAGGCGTGGATTAATCGGTTCATTATCACGTAGGGCAATATAATTGGCCTCGGCCAAGGGGCCTGCGAGTAAATTGATAATATCCGCTTCAAAGGCGCTTTGATAAGCCTGTTTTTGTGTTAAAGAAAAATCACAGACTGCTTCCTCAACTGAGGATGGTAAGGTGTGAATCAAACGCCCTCCCTCTATTTTAGTAAAGCAATGATTACAATCATCACCTGATTGGCATAAACATTCAGCGAGTTGAAAGTCATATTTTAGTTTTTTAATAAAGACCTGAAAAAAAACCGGTGGCAGTAGTTTTTGTTTGTTACCGAGATAAATTGCAGCGGCATGACCCGCTTCATGGACGGCGGTTTTTCTGCTGAGTTCGGCATGATTGATCGGGTGAAAATCGATGGATGTCTGTCTGCGTTTCATAATAACCCCGTTAAAAAAAAATGCGAACTCACTGTGCAGTTCGCATTATCGAGAGGAAGGATGGTTAACTGATGTTGTTTAGCGCACAACGACAAGTTGAGTAAGAGTTTAGTGGCTTAATTGAATCTTGAAAATGTGACATATTGTCGCGCGACGAAATGCCGCTAAATTTGGCATTTTAATTGCTTAATACAATGGATTTATTCGGCATTAATGCTTCCAATATCAGGCTACAAGCCCCCCGTCAGTTTAATTTATCACTTTTTAGTGTGGCATATCACCTATTGAATAGGGCATATCACCTATTTTTGGCTAAAGGGTAGATAAGCACTGCAAAATGCTTACTTTTTAACCTCCCCGCTATTTATTCATAGCTCCAGTCCAACACACCTTCCAGTAACAAAAATAACGGCTTTCGCCGTTTTTTTTTGCTTTGTTTGCGCCGGTTTCTGACGCAAACTTTGGCTACTAACTTAAGCCGGGACAGATAATTCTCCGGAAACGCCGAGCCCCAGCTCGGCACGGGATAGTCAAACCGATTACTGACTTTTGGTTACTACGCCGAACTGGGGCTCAGCTTTCCAAGAATCAACAGGCCGGTTTTATTTATCGGTCCCGCTTTAAATTGGTAACCCAAGCTTTGTCTGCCTGCCTTTATTCCTCTTTTATATCAATCTCCCTTTGCCCCCTCGCTTTGCTCTCCCTTTTTCAAAGGGGGGGGCAAAGCGAGGGGGCTTGACTACTTACCTTATCTCTTCTTGGTAAATACTATCTGGCGATACGTCCGGTTATTCTTTTATATTTTTCTATTTTTTCCATATATAAAGCTGGTATCGTTATCAGGGATTTAGCGGCTTGTAGCTTCTTGTGTGCTTTTTTATTCTTGACCGGATTAAAAAAATGGAAAGTCATGCAGTCTGTCAGCAGTCTTCAAATCCGGTAACTATTAAGGGTACTTATCAATTTAAGGCAAGTTTTAATAGCCACTTCAACCGTCATTACCTATTTATTATATGAATAAAATTATAGTGTTAACTTTACTACTACTGCCTTTCTCTTGTTGGTCTGGTACGCCTTGTTCGGGTAAAAAAGCGGGTATTTCACATTGTAACGGCTCTCAGTTTGTCTGTAATGATGGCAGTTACAGTCAATCTACAAAAGATTGTTCCCGTTATATCAGCGGCAAACCGCAACAACAAAGCAGTCCTGACATTTCTGAAACCACTTTTACTGCCGCATCGACTGCCCAAAGTAACACCGAGGTTTTACGAACCGGTCATATCCTTAAACTCGATTATTTGGGTTTTACCGTTTGGCTGGACTGTTCTCAGCGGGGAGCTATAAAATTTCAGTATGTTGCACAGCACGATAATGGCAATACCAAACGCTTTAACAATTTTTTTCTTGATCCGAATGTTCCGGCTGAATGCCAACAAAAAACCGCCAAGGCTTATGGGATGCAATATGACAGAGGTCATCAGGTTCCCGCCAATCACCTTGATGCCTCAGAAACCGCCATTAAGGCCACCAACACCATGACCAATATTCTGCCCCAAGCAGCGAATATGAACCGGGGAGCTTGGTTGCAGACGGAAGAAATCACCGAATGTTATCGGGACATTGATGAGTTATTAATCATAGGCGGTGTTATTTGGGGTAATAACTCGGCAGATGATTATTTTGTAGAATCGCACGGTGTCAAAACCCCCGATGCTTTTTGGAAAGTCATTGTAAGGGGCGTAGGTCAAGATGAGCGAGTGATTGCGTGGATTGTTCCTAATAATCAAGCCGCGACAAGAAAAAATCTGGATCAATATTTGGTTAGTATTGATGACTTGGAGCGTTTGACCGGTGAAAAAATACCCATTGCTGATTATGCTAAACACGACAAACCAGTTCAATCCTGGATGATTCCGTCAGGCTGTAATAAAAGTTAGCACCTATAAAACCCAAATATTTTTTGACAAAACAAGACAACCGGTCATATCATTGGGTTATGCCTAGAACATCAAAAAAACTAACCAATCGAGAAAACCTGTTAAAACAAGGGGTGACTTTGCTGATGCAGCAAGGTTATCACGGTACAGGCCTGAAAGAAATCTTGGATGCCGTGCAAGTCCCCAAAGGTTCTTTCTATAATTATTTTGGCAGCAAAGAGAATTTTGCTGCGGAAGCCATTCAGCACTATATAAATCCCTTTATCGATCAATTAAATAGCCATTTACAAAATCCGGCCAATGATGCCCTAAGTGCTATGCGGTGTTATTTTTATGAGCTGATTACAGAATTAGAACAAGCTGATTATAAGGGCGGTTGTTTATTAGGCAATTTAATGGGCGAAATGGGTGATACCAGTGAGCTTTGTAAAACATCCTTGCAAACGGCGGTACATCGTTATCGGGATTTATTGCAGACAGGCTTAATTACGGCACAACGCGAAGGGACGGTAAGAGCGGACAAATCAGCAGAGGAAATGGCTGATTTATTGGTTAATATGTGGCAAGGTGCTTTATTAAGAATGAAAATTGAACAATCTTCCACACCGCTTAAGCAATGTTGCGAGAATTTATTGGATGATTTTTTTAAAGCCTGATATATTATAATTTTTCAAGACGACCAGTCGTTTAATTTAACCCAGGAGACATTACCATGCCAAAATATATTATCGAACGTGAAATTCCCGGTGCAGGCGCATTAACCGCACAGGATCTGCAAGGCATATCGCAAAAATCATGCGGTGTTCTTAAGGACATGGGGCCAAAAATTCAGTGGGTAGAAAGCTATGTAACAGACGATAAAGTCTACTGTGTTTATATAGCACCCGATGAAGCAACCGTAAGAGCCCATGCTGAACAGGGCGGATTTCCTGCCAATCTTATTTCCGAAATAAAAACGATGATTGACCCGACCACAGCTGAAGCTTAATCGCTATAACAAGCATTAGGCGTAGGTCGGAATAAGACCACTCCATAGACGTTAACTTAAGACATTTCACCACGAAGACACGAAGAGCACGAAGATTTTTCTTTGGCTTTTCTTCGTGAACTTCGTGTCTTCGTGGTCTGTAATAT
>CAIMDR010000253.1 GCA_903839795.1 uncultured Methylococcaceae bacterium
GCCAGACCTGCGGCCATCGCCAAGTTGTTTTTACCAAAAGTTGAGCCATGTACCACCGCTCTATCCATTCGATTAAATACCGTATCCATTACTTTATGGGTCATTGCCACCGCACCAACTGGGACAAAACCGCCTGACAGGGCTTTAGCCATACAAATCATATCCGGCTTAACATTCCAGTGATCGATTGCCCAAAATTTTCCGGTACGTCCCATGCCGGTTTGTACTTCGTCGGCAACAAACAAAGTGCCGTATTTTTTGCACAGGCGCTCAACTTCAGGCAGGTAATTATCATCAGGCACATTAACGCCTTTGCCCTGAATGGGTTCGACAATAAAGGCGGCAACGTCATTATTGCTTAACGCTTTTTCCAGTGCCTCAAGATCGTTAAAAGGGATGGCTTTGCAACCCGGCAATAATGGGCCGAAACCTTCACGGAAAATTTCTTCGCCACATAAGGACAGAGCGCCCATTGTCAGACCATGATAGCCATGTTCACAATAAACTATTTTTTCTCGTTTTGTGGTGTAACGGGCAAATTTGATGGCGGCTTCCAAGGCTTCCGTTCCTGAATTACAGAAAAACATTTTATCAATATTTTCCGGCGTTGTTTTCAAAAGTTCTTTTGCCAGTAAGCCGCTAAGTACAGAGACATCCAACTGTACAAGATTCGGCAACTCCAGGGTTAACGTTTCCTTTAAAGCATTAATAACAGTAGGATGATTACGGCCAATCGCAAATACACCAAAACCGCTTAACAAATCCAGATATTCAGTACCTGACTGGTCATAAAGATATTGTCCAACCGCACGCTGATAATTACGGTCGTAGCCGATGGTCTTTAACATTCTGACCATTTGATTATTAAGATGCTGCTCGTGCAGATCAAATTTATCTGAGCTATTTTGAGCGAAAAGTTCGGCAATGCTAAAAGTCATAATAGAGGTTCAAGGTCTAAGGTTAAAGGCTAAAGGCTAAAGGCTAAAGGCTAAAGGTTAAAGGTTAAAGGTTAAAGGTTAATGGCAAAGAGAGATGGTGTTGAAGATTGGTTTTTTTCATCTTTCATCTTTCATCTTTCATCTTTCATCTTTCGTCTTTCGTCTTTTGCCTGATCTTCAGTTTTGTGCTGAATAGTTACTGTTCATTCATCACTGCTAAAATTAGTTAGTCAGTCTGTCAAGCTGTTTGGCAACCAATTTCAGCGTTTTTTTTGCCGCATTAAAATTCAAGCCCAGCTTTATCAAACCGGGTAATTCTGCGGGGTGTAAAAAAAGAAATACTAATAATTTCTTTAATTCAATTTCACCCCGCTCATTAAGAGCATGGTTAATCGCTAAAGGCAAGCTCATTTCAACCGGATCAACAATGACCCGGATGACTAAAAAAGGTAGTGTATGTTGCTTTGCAATCTTGGCAATAGCGATACTTTCCATATCCAGCGCAACCGCTCCGGTTAGGGAATGCAGCTGTTTTTTATCTGTGCTGGTTGAAACAATACTGATACTCTCCGCTAAACAGCCACACGTAACATCGATAAACTTTGACAGTATGCTGTGAGAGTAGCTGTGCCAATCGGCATTAATGTCCATCTTATTATTTTCAGCATCAATCAGCTTGTCTGCCAGGATCAAATCCCCCGGTTTTAATGAGTCAGCCAGTGCGGCGGCACAACCCCAACTAATCAGCCGTGTTGCACCTTTGGCAACCAGCAATTCAGCCGCTGCTGTAGCATTAGTAGGGCCTGCGCCTGAATAAGCAACCAACAAACGCTCCGTAATAAAGAGGGAGCCCCCTTTTTCAATTTTTATTGAGGTCAGGGTCGTCAGTTCTTCAGGCAGAGCAACAACAAGTCCTGTGATCACTTAAGATTCAGTTCGTTGCGGTAGCGGGCCAATGCCCATAACGGGAAAAACTTGTCATAACCATGATATTTGAGATAAAAAACCTTGGGAAATCCAGGTGCAGTAAAACATTTATCATTCCAAAAGCCGTCAGCTTGCTGATTATGCAAAATAAAATCAATACCGGCTTTTACTTCGTGGCTATGCGCTTCGCCAGCTGCCATTAAGCCTAAAACAGCCCATGCCGTTTGAAAGGCGGTGCTAAAGTGATAGCTTCCGCCAACACTTTTATCATGATAGCTTTGGTTATCTTCGCCCCAACCGCCATCTTCACGCTGTACACTTTTTAACCAAGCAACGGCTTTGGTATACAACGGGTCAGTTTTAGGCAAATTGGTTTGTTCCAGTCCAAGCAGTACAGACCAAGTACCGTAAATATAGTTGGTTCCCCAACGACCAAACCAAGAACCGTTAGCTTCTTGTTCGTTACGTATATATTCAATGGTACGTTCCAAAGCCGGTAGATATTCCGCATGATTCTGGGCAACCTTCGCCATGAGCATGGCACAACGTGCACTGACATCAGAGGTTGGCGGGTCTAATAAAGCGCCATGATCAGCAAAGGGAATTTCATCGAGGTAATAATAAGTATTATCAACGTCAAATGCTCCATAGCCCCCGTTTTTGGATTGCATACCTACCACCCAACGAGTTGCACTATGTATTGATTGCTCCAGCTCAGGCAAGTTGGAGTCAGCCATTGCAAAAGCGACCACCGCCGTATCATCGACATCCGGATAATATGGATTTTCAAACTGGAATGCCCAACCGCCACCGGCTAAATCAGGCTTGGAAATACGCCAATCGCCCGGTTCATCTGATAATTGCTTGCCTTTAAGCCACTCATAGCCTCGCGTCAGCGCCGAGTTGGTGACGTGATTAACGGCAGCACTGCCTTTCTCGGTTTCCTGCAAAGCCAACGCAGCCAGTGCCGTATCCCAAACCGGCGACAAACAAGGTTGGCAGTAAGCATCGTGCTCGTTGATAACCAATAATTTATCGATGGCCTTGCGTGCAGTCACGATAAGCTCATGATCCTTTGGCATACCCAACAGCAACAACGCTTGATAAGCGCCCATCATAGCGGGGCAAATACCGCCCAAACCATCTTCACCGTTCAGTCGCTCAATAATCCAGTCTTTGGCTTTTTGGAGCGCCAGATCGCGTGATTTTTTAGGAATTAACGGACGCGTTGCCCGGCCTAAAAAGTCCAGTCCTAAAAAAACTTTATTTAATACGGTTCTTTCAGGAAAATAATGCTGTTCTTTTTCAGGGTGGGTGACAAAAAGCTCAAGGATACTGACTTTGTTGGGGTTTTTAGCCGTCGCCTTTAATGTACAAAGAATAAACAGCGGCACCATAACCGTTCTGGACCAGTAAGAGACTTTGTCTAAATGGAATGGAAACCAACTCGGAAACAGCATTATTTCCACCGGGATATACGGAACCCCGCGCCAAGGCAACTGCTCAAAGGTTGCCAGTGCAATGCGCGTAAAAACATTAGCTGTCGCGGCACCGCCCTTGCTCAGGATAAAATTCCTTAATATCACCATGTGCGGTGCATCAATAGAATCGCCGGCCAGCTTTAAGGCGTAATAAACCTTAACGCTACCACTGATATCACCCGTACCGCCGGTAAAAAGAGGGTAGCTACCATCTTGCGATTGACGGGATCTTAAATAGTTGGCTATTTTGACTTGCAGCGGCTCATCAATATCACCCAGATAATGCATCATTAAGATGTATTCAGCTGGAATCGTGCAATCTGCCTCCAGTTCGAACACCCAATAACCATCGTTATGTTGCAGGCTTAATAATTTATCTTGTGCTCTGCTAATCGCTTTATCGAGATTATAGGCTTTGGAATAAATAGTGGTTGCTGAGCTGGACGCATTGCCAGTCGGTCTTTCTGTGTTTGAGTCGGTAAACATAATGACGTCCTTAAAGGTCTGAATTGGCTTTTGAGGAAGGTATCGAATAAGTCCAGTCTGGAGTTTTCAGGTCTCGACTGGTTACATTAAAAAGTAACGTGAGCATAAAATTGCTTCGTCCCAGTAACTTGGTCGCAAGAATGGTTGCTTTAACACTTTTACGGGTAATTTTAACTTGATCAGAATGATTGAAATCCAGATTTTGTTTGATTTTTCTTAAGGTCAAAACAGCCATACCTAACGCCCACAAACAAAAGTTACGGATACCGGTTTCATGAACGGGGATCTTTAACGTGTAGATCAGTGCATTGTGCAAATGACCGTGAGCAATACTGATCAGGTGCTCCAACCCCGCCCTGAAGTTTTCATCATTCGTTTCGGGGCTTAAGTTTTTAAGATCAAAACCGGTTTCGGAAAAAATGTCCTGTGGTAACCAGCAAACGCCGCGTTGCGCATCATCCCAAATATCTTTCAATATATTGGTCATCTGCAAGCCTTGTCCAAAAGAAACTGACAGGGTTAATAACTCCTCTTTATGCTGTGCAATTTCGGGCGAATAATGGCAAAAAAGTTTGGCCAGCATTTCGCCCACGCAACCGGCAACGTAATAACAATAGTTATCCAAATCGGCAAGCGTTCCCAGTCCGCCCTGTAAATCTTGAGCCTGAAATATCGGCATACCGGCGGCCATGGTTTCAACGCAACAAGCCAGTGCCTCAACTTGATCTTCATCAAAAGAATGCGTAATTTGTATCACCCTGGGCAATACATGAATTAAGGTATGTTCAGCGGGAATGGTTTGCTCGGAAAGCAAAGGCGCAAGCTCTACTGCGAAGGGTTCGGCATTAACACCGCTTTTAACAACGTCAATAAACTCGGAGCAAAAGTATTTTTTTTGCTGAGCCGACAAGGAGACTTCATCCTCAATGGTGTCAACAATACGGCATAATAAATACGCGTTGGCGACTGCACCGTAAAGCTTTTCGGGTAACTGGGGAATAGTGAGCGCAAAGGTTCTGGACACGCCTTCAAGCAAGAGTGTCTGAAATTCATTGTCAGACAATTGACTCAGTGATTTAGGGTCATCCAGAGATATTGTGGTTTCGCTCATAATAATTCAGGTATCGACCCAAAGGGGTCTAGTAAATTCGTTGATGGCAATAATAGCCTGTTTGTTGGTATTTTGCAAAGCAATGTTGTTTTATTGACAACATCCCTGTTTAGCTGGGCTGCATAACAGCTTATTGATAATTAAAACAACGATTTAATGCCTTGTGTTGTATTTGTACAAATTACCCAAAAAACAGGCTCTTCACACCGGCATCCGGGATAATTTTTCTTAAAAACTGGAGTCGTTAGTTAAAAGATAGTATTCTAGTAAGCAATACATAAGCGATTGTATTATATAGCAGGCCTGTTTGAATACAGGAGTTTCAGGACTAAAAAGCCCTGAGATACACTTGACATTAAGCCATGCCTGACTATTGTTGTTTTATTACTACACGCTTATTGTCACTTATGATATATCAGGTTTTGGAATGGTCAAACTATTGACCAAATTATAGTTATAACAATTTTGGAGGTTTGCAGATGGGTGTTCCTTTACGTCAGCAGTTAGCAGTCGGCCGTTATCTAATTAAACAAAAAATAAAAGGGGTAAAAAAATATCCTTTGGTACTCATGCTGGAGCCATTATTTCGTTGCAACCTGGAGTGTGCGGGCTGTGGCAAAATTGATTATCCTGACGATATTCTCGACAAACGCCTGTCATTTGAAGAATGTATGCAGGCAGTTGATGAGTGTAACGCTCCCATGGTCTCAATTCCGGGTGGTGAACCGCTTATTCATAAAGAGATGCCGCAAATTGTTGCCGGTATTATTGCCCGCAAAAAATTTGTTTATCTCTGTACGAATGCTTTGTTATTAAAAAAGCGCATTGATGATTACACGCCCTCCCCTTATTTGACCTTCTCAATCCATTTGGATGGTATGCAGGAACGACATGATGCTTCTGTTTGCCAAGATGGTGTCTTTGACCGGGCAGTTGAAGCCATAAAACTGGCGTTGGCAAAAGGCTTTAGGGTTACCGTAAACTGCACGCTTTTTCAGGGTGAAAAGTCGCAGGAAGTTGCCGATTTTCTGGATTATGTAACAGAACTGGGTGTTGAAGGTATCACCATAGCACCTGGCTTTAGTTATGAGCGCGCGCCTCAACAAGATGTGTTTATTAAAGGCAAAGACGTTAAAGACTTATTCAGAGGCATCTTCAAAATTGGTAAAAGTCGCAAATGGCAATTAAATCATTCATCACTTTATCTTGATTTTTTGGCCGGCAATCAAAACTATGAATGCACGCCTTGGGGCAATCCTACCCGCAACGTTTTTGGCTGGCAAAAACCTTGTTATTTACTGGCTGATGAAGGTAATGCAGACAGTTTTCAAGAGCTTCTGGATACCACGCCTTGGGACAAATACGGCAACGTTAATAACCCTAAATGCGCAAGCTGCATGGCGCATTGCGGTTATGAAGCAACGGCCGTTGAAGATATGTTGAAGCATCCGTTGAAAGCTTTATTAACGTCTATCAGAGGCCCTAAAACTGAAGGCGACATGATACCCGAGCCTACGCCACTGTATGTTGAAGATAAACCGTTACCCACTCTTGCCGGCATTCCTATTGTTATAGAAATGACTGAATAACTCGTAGCAAAACTGTCCCTTTAAAGCAGATTTTAGCCCGCCTTGTTGTTGATGGGACAAGGCCGGGCTAAAGCTGTATCTACCGATTTGAAGGACTGAACAGTTATGACAGCAATGTAAAAAATTTTATTAATATGCCACGTTTATGAGGTTTTGTTTTATGGCTTTAAAGAATATGAAATTAGCCGTTATTTTTATTTTTTGTGTGTTAATGGCAGCCCACACGTCCGTTCAGGCAGAAGAAAGTAGCGCAACCGCCAAGCAGGTCGTTGATAAATTTCAGACCGAACTCATCGCGGTCATGAAGAATGGCAAGCAATTAGGCTATGCCGGACGGTATGAGAAACTGAATGATCCTGTTTCCAATAGCCATGATTTAACAAAAATTGCCCGCATTGTTATCGGTAAAGAGTGGGAAAAGCTATCTGAAGCACAACAACAAAAATTGGTTGATGTCTTTGTCCGCTTGAGTGTTGCCTCTTATGCGCACAATTTTAAAGATTATTCCGGCGAATCTTTTGTCTTTGATTCAGAAGAAGAAACCACAAGAGGCGGCGTTGTTGTGCATAGTCACTTGCTTATTCCCGATGATAAACCCGTTAAATTTGATTACATGCTAAAAGAAAAAGGCACCAGTTGGCGCATTATTAATATTATCGCTAATGGCGTGAGTGATTTAGCCTTGAAGCGATCAGAATACACCACTATATTGCAACGCGAAGGCTTTGATGCTTTAATAGCCAAGATAAACGAAAAAATTGATAATTATTCGAAACTATAAGCCAAAGGTTCACTATTAAATGTTCAAGCTTTACTGCGGCAATCGTAATACCCACATTCAGAAAATTGTCTCAGGCATGGTTATTGGGGCCTCCATTTTGCTGGGCGGTTGTGCGACAACTGAAGTTGCCAAGCCACAAGAAACTGCAAATAAAGCCGATCCTTATGAGCATTTTAATAGAACCATGTTCACCTTTAATGATCATGTTGACGACTATGTTGCCAAGCCAATTTCTGATGGTTATAGATGGATAACACCCCAATTTATGCAAACAGGGGTTTATAATTTCTTTAGTAATCTTAAAGACATCAACGTGGTTATTAATGATGTTCTACAAGCTAAATTTGAACAAAGCGCCCACGATACCGGGCGTCTTGCTGTTAATACGACCATGGGTTTGGCCGGTTTTGTTGATGTGGCAAGCCGCGTTGGACTGGAAAAAAATGAAGAGGATTTTGAGCAAACCCTTGCCGTATGGGGAGTTCCTCAGGGTTCATATTTGGTACTCCCTTTATTGGGGCCATCAACTGTGCGTGGCATTCCCGGTTCGGTATTTGATACGGCGGCCAACCCTTCAAGCTATGTAGGCATGCCGGTACAACTAATCTCCATGATAAATACTCGCGCAAGCGCAGAAGGCTCATTGAAGTTCATTGATGAAGCTTCGCTGGATCCTTATGTATTTACACGCGAGTCTTTTTTGCAATGGCGCAATAATCTGGCAACAGATGGAAAGACCGAGGCTTCTTTAGACGTTGATAATTTTGAAGACGAGTTACTTGCCGGTGACAAAGATACGCCTTCAAAAAAGGGTTTGTCTGCTGAGAGCAATACCGCCACTCCGCCAGGCTTTACTCTGCGACTGGACGAAGAAAGCAAAGAATTCAAACAAACTTCCAATTCATTTAGCAGTGCTTCCAAATCGTTTGATACGACCTCCAAGTCCTTTGAAGAAGCCACTCATAAACTAGATAAATTGAAAAAATCAAAAAAGTTGAGAAAACACAGATACCATTTTTCACACGGTAACTACTCAACTGTTAAATAGAACACTGATGACACAGATTTGACTGATAAACACAGATAAAGAAAAAAATCCGTTTAATCTGTGTCATCCGTGTTCTATGATTAAAGCCATCATCTACCGAGTAGGCGTAGGCCGGAATAAGACCACCCAAGCGTAGCGCGTGGTGGCGTTTCCGGCACACTCGTACCGGATGCCGGAAACGCTTATTCTCGCTTACGCTCGAAAAGCCTTATTCCGGCCTACGCCGTTTCTGGCACTTATCATTTACCGTCGATATAAATGTGTGGTGATACACGCTTATCAATGATCTATACCGTTAAGGTATTTTTTGACTAAAAATAAAATCTGTTAAAATCCGTTTAATCTGTGTCATCCGTTTAATCCGTGTTCTATTATTAAGCACATCACAACAAGGATGTGGCTCTAATAATGCAGTAAAGAATGGACTTCGTAATTGCTTAGTTTTTCCCTGCCTTCTAAAAAATCCAGCTCCACCACAAAGGCGCATGCTTCAACGGTGGCGCCCATTTTCTCAACCAATTCACAACTCGCCTTTGCTGTTCCGCCAGTCGCCAATAAATCATCAATCAGTAACACTCTGTCATTCACGTCAAAAGCATCAATATGCGCTTCCAACGATGCTGAGCCATACTCAAGATCATAAGCCACGCTTTGTACATCGTAAGGTAGCTTGCCCGGTTTTCTTAAGGGTATAAAAGGAAGTCCCAACTCCCAGGCCACCAATGATCCAAAAATAAAACCGCGCGCTTCCATACCCGCTACTGCGGTAATTTCCCGGCCCAGAAAAGGCTGCAATAATTGATGTACGGCAAGTCTTAACGCCGCCGGATCTTTTACCAGCGGCGTAATATCCTTAAAAATAATACCTGGCTTGGGAAAATCAGGTATGTCGCGGATTTTGTTTCTTAATCTGTCCATTGTGTTATTTTAAAAAAGCGGAAGTTTACATGATTGGCGCATCGTAGCGACTTGATTCGCTACAATGCGCTGCCTGATTAAGCGCAAAACGCCTCAATTTGGTCAATAATTCCCTGACTATCCAGTCCACAAATCGCCAGCAATTCTTCGCGTGTACCTTGTTCAATAAAACGATCCGGCAGGCCGATATTCAATACGGGCATCAGGATGCGTTGGGCTTGCAGGAAGGTGTTGACGGCACTGCCGGCGCCGCCGGACAAGACATTTTCTTCCACAGTAATGAAAAGGTCATGGCTTTTCGCCAGTTCCAGCAGTAGTGCTTCATCCAGCGGTTTGACAAAACGCATGTTGACGACCGTAGCGCCTAACTGTTTGCCCGCTACCAACGCCGGTGTGACCATGCTGCCCCACGCTAAAAGGGCGATGCGGCTGCCGTGATGACGAATTTCGGCTTTGCCCAGCGGTAAGGCGGTCATGGCTTTTATTACCGCGACACCGGGGCCTTTGCC
>CAIMDR010000254.1 GCA_903839795.1 uncultured Methylococcaceae bacterium
ATGCACTGTGATCAGGTTTTATTTAAACGCTTTTTTCATGCCATGCTGGAGGCCGGTGTCTATCTGGCACCGTCGGCGTTTGAAGCGGGATTTGTTTCAGCGGCGCATACTGATAATGATCTGGAAAAAACCCTGGATAGTGCTGAAGCCATTTTTAAGCATTTATAAACCGGTTGGAAAATGGATTTTATAAACAACCTGTCTCCCCTGTTGGCTGGTTTTTGTGGTTTGTTGGCAGGTGCATTGTTAATGCGCCTGCTTAATGGCCAGGACAAAGCCGCTATTGCCAAACTCTTAACCGACCTTGCCGTATCCGATGAAAAACTCAAGCAGTTTCAAAAAAAGGACTCTGAATTCAAGCAGTTGCAACAGCTCTATGTAGAGTCCAAAACCAAAAATGCCGAATTGCAAACACGCATGTCCGAGCAGGTAAAAAACGCGGAAGAAAAATTGAATCTGTTAAAAGATGCAGAGATTCGGCTTAATAACCAGTTTGAGAACCTGGCCGGTAAAATTTTCGATGAACGTAATCGGCAATTTACCGAGCACAATAAAACCAGTCTGGATCATATTGTCAGGCCGTTGCGCGAGCAGTTGGGTGAATTTAAACAGCGCATAGAAACGGTTTACGATAATGAAAATAAAGACCGCAGCTCCCTACGCGAAGAAATTATTTCGTTACGGCGTGATACCGCGCAAATGAATCAGGAAGCACTTAACCTGACCCGTGCGTTAAAAGGCGATAAAAAAACCCAAGGTAATTGGGGCGAGATGATACTGGAAACGGTTCTGGAAAAGTCCGGATTACGAAAAGGCATAGAATACGAAACTCAAGGCGCGTTTCGCGATGACGACAACAAGCTCTTTAAGCCTGATGTGATTGTTCGTTTACCTGAAGATAAAGATATTATCATTGATTCAAAAGTATCCTTGGTCGCTTATGAACTGCACTGTTCAACAGAAGACGACGCAGAACGTGTAGCGGCGTTAAAACAGCATACTGAAGCCGTGCGCTCACACATAAAAGGCCTGAGTGCCAAAGATTACTCCGGCCTGAAAGGCTTGCGGACGCTGGACTTTGTACTGTTATTTATGCCCATAGAAGCGGCTTTTATCGCCGCTTTTCAGGCTGATGAACGTTTATTTACCGATGCCTTTGAGCATAAAATAATCGTCGTCACGCCCACTACCTTACTGGCGACGCTACGCACCATCGAAAATATCTGGCGTTATGAGCGTCAGAACGAAAATGCCAGAGCGATAGCCGATAAAGCCGGTATTGTTTATGACAAAATACGCGGTTTTGTAGAAGACTTGGATAAGCTGGGCAAACAACTAAGCACTGTCCACACGACTTACGATGGTGTTATGAACAAATTAACCCGTGGTAACGGCAATTTAATCCGCCAAGCCAGCAGCTTTGTTGATCTGGGCGTTAAGGTTAAGAAAACCATGCCCAAAAACATAACTGAACAAGCCGGGTGTGAAACTGATGAGAGCTAAAGTAAAATAAAACCAATAAGCTTTGTAAGCATCACCTGGAACTTATCCTCTCACTGTTCTGCAAAAAATCAGGTTTGGATCAGGGCAACCGCAAGGGATTGGCCCTACAGAACATGGCCATCGTTACCTAAAAGCAACCACCTTTGGGAAACCGAGCGTAAATTATTTCCTCAAAACAAGACTATTCGTAAAAGCATCAAACAGAGCCTTGATACGCCAGAATCACTCAACGACTTTTCGCTATCAATCCCGTAACGGCGGTATTCTGCTGAGCAAAACCAATAATTCTGATTGTCCACGAACGCCCGTTTTTCTATAGACTTTCAGAAATTAAATTTCCAAAATCCCTCAAAAATTCACAAAAATCGTAATAAAACACGTTTAAAATACACGCATTTACAATCCTTATAATAAGCCTAGCAATGATAACCTTTTCCAAAGAATTATTGACAAA
>CAIMDR010000255.1 GCA_903839795.1 uncultured Methylococcaceae bacterium
GACATTATTGGCGTAACCGGGGATAGTAATTGAAGACAAAGCAGTAGGATTAAACGTACCGATGGTCACTGTTACCGTTTTTTCCAGGCCGGCATTTTTAACGGTTAAATTAGCGGTGCCCGCTTGTCCGGCAAACACTAAGCCATCCTTACCGCCAAAATTCAATACGCTTAGGTTACTTGAACTATAAGATGTGCCTGTAGAACGACTGGTCAAGTCCTCCAAACTCCCATCGTTACGTTTGCCTGAGACCTTAACCTGAAGATTGGCTTCGTTATAAACCGTGTTGAAGGTCATGGTTGGATTGCTGGGGGTTACCACCAACTCGACAAAGCTGCGTCCGCCGCCATCGCTCTTGTCAATTGGATTGTAGCCGGCCTTGATCTCCTCGTAATCATTGACGCCATCGCCATCGGTATCGGTTTTCAATGGATCGGTTTTATAACCCAGTTTGCCATTGACCTCATCGCCATCGCTGATACCATCGCCATCGCTGTCAGCCTTTTTAATACTGCTACCCAACAGGTATTCTTGTTTGTTGGTTAAGCCGTCCTGGTCAAAATCCTCCAACGCATCCAAAGGATCATTGGGGTTCATGCCGTTGGCCAACTCAAAATCGTCGGGTACGCCGTCATTATCATTATCGCCGTTGGTGGATACGGTGATGCGTTTAAAAGCCACGACTTCGTCTTTGCGCACGGTAATCAGCACACTGCCGCTGGCCACGCTGGTGACTAAACCATCGGCATTGACGGTGGCAATCGCCGGGTTGGTTGAGGTGAAATTGGTGCCTTTGGCCGAGGCGGTGACATCAAGCTGGCTGCCATCCCGGTAAGTTGCCAGCACTTTTAGTTGGGCCGTTACACCGTTGCCTATAAGGGTTTCAACAACGGGTTCGGATACTTGCAGACTAACCGGCACCGGTTCTATATTTTGGAATTTGATTTCAGGGACTTGGGCAATGCCATTTTGAGTGACATTGAAATAGTCGCTTTCACCGGAAAAAGTCTCACCCAGCTTGGTACAGGTTGCCCTGGCACGAACCCGACCCATCTGCGAGGGCACGTTAGGCATCGACCAACCGCCATCCTTACTCACCTGAACCGTGCGATTAAGAATATTGACGACACAGTTTTCGTCAAGAACATTGGCGCTTTGCGCTTGCCCGTTCAAGGTGATACCAAGAATCAGGGCAATCGTATAAAGAGATTTACTTAGCGGTAGTTTCATTATTTAGATTTCCTAATTCCCAGTTGCCTGAAGGTCTGTATTTATGGTTTTTTAAAGCTTTCAATGATACCGGCGAAGGTCTCAAAAGACTGTACGCCATCAAGCCGTTTATAATTGATCAGTTGTTTGTCTTTTATTATTCCGATCACAAATGCCGGTGTGCCGCTAATCCCGAGACCTGCACCCAACGCAATGTCTTTCTCGATAGCGGCCAACTGTGCCGGGCTTTCCAGACATTGCTTGAATGCCTTGCTATCCAGCTTGAGTTGTTTTATTGAGTCATCAATCAATTGATCTGTAACCTGTCCGTGAGCTTCAAAAACCGTGTTATGCATGGCCCAGTATTGCCCCTGCTCACCTGCACAGCGCACCGAAAGTGATGCCTTCTTGGCGTGGGCATGAAACTCCAGCGGAAAATCCTTCATCACATATTTTACAGTTCCCTTGTCGATATAACGTTCTTGCAACTTGGGCAACACTTTTTGGTAATGCTTGGCGCAATAAGGGCACTCGTAATCGGAAAACTCAAGGATAGCAATAGTGGCATCCTGTTTTCCCAGTGTCATTTTCTCTAACCCGGCCAACGAAATCGGCATTTGTTTAGGTTGTGCATCCGCAAGTTTCTGTTCCAGGCCAGTTACTTTTTGCTGTAATTGTTGAATCTCTTTACGCATTTCCGACATTTGCAGAAAGATTTCATCGGCGACCCACTTTTCTTCGGCATGAACCCCATTAAGGGTCAAGCTCCAGGTAACAATCAAAATAATCCGTTTAAGCCAATTCATTCATAATTCCAAAAATGTAAGTAGGTAAAGCGTTGCAAAATCAATTGTGACGTGACATATCTAAATCAAACCGCTTTGTAGCCATTCTGATCATAACCAGCCTTACTTTGGATGTTCCATGATTATTTCGAGAGCTTGTTGCAAGGTCTCAAAATGGACTTGCACCGTCTCCCAGACCATCACCATATCAACACCTAAATACTCATGTGCCAACACATTGCGCATACCCGCTATTTCGCGCCAAGGCATATTAGGTTGTTCCAACAACAAAGTTTCAATGCCAAAGTCCTTTAGCGCCTGACCAATGATTTCCAGATTGCGAACCACTGCATCCTGAGTTTTTCTATCGGATAAAAATGTTGTTAAATCGTAACCATCGGTATAAGACTGAATCAACTCAATGCTTTCCAATGCTGCGGCAATGAAAATAAAACGATCTTTCATAAAGGTACTGCTTCTTGTAAAATCCGGTGCCGCAAGTGTTTGTTCAGTGCCCGCTCGCTGACTACATCGACCCTGCGACCCAGTGCTTTCGAGAGAGCATCTATCAAACCGACCTGATCCACAAGCGTTGTGCCTGGCAAAAAATCGACTAATAAATCAATATCGCTATCTTCGCGCTCTTCGCCGCGTACAACAGAACCAAACACACGAATGTTGGCGGCGTGGTAATGACTGGCAATATCCAGAATACTGACTTTTTGTTGCTGTAGGGTTTCATATAATTCAGTCACGTTAATATCTCCTCATCCGGTATCGGCAAATGATCTTATTCGATTCTCATAACAGAAACTTCTCCGAGCGAGACGGGGTTTGCAACCTCGTCTTTAACGTTTGCTATTTTCCGCGATATAGATTTTCAGATAAATAATGTCAATGGAAATTTAATTTCTGAAAGACTATAGGTTAAAACGTTTCGAACAGAGGGACATGACCCATCCGGCTTTGTTTCGCTTCCGCTTTAACCACCCTACAATTTACCGTCTTACAGATTGCCATCATCGGTGGGCGAAATCTTACAGGTTGCAAACTCCGTCTCGCATAAGACCCCACAATGTGGGCAACC
>CAIMDR010000256.1 GCA_903839795.1 uncultured Methylococcaceae bacterium
AGTCACGACAATTTAACTCACACGGATAACATCCCTTAAAGGGATGGTATCCGATGGTATGGAAATTATTTATCTGAAAATCTATACGCCATCAACAGCCACTCATAATCACTTTTTTTTAGCCAGTTTAGCGTGGCGTTAAGAGTTTATTTTGTTTATTTACAAATAGCCAATAAAATTTAAAAACTTTATTACACATTTTACTTTTGATTTTTCCGTAAGCGCCTTTGCCAAAATCTAGTTAGGGGCAGCAAAAAACATAGCCGTAAAATGTTCCGCCCCGTTAGTGGAAAGAAAGCGCGTATTACGCAGCAAGGTAATCCGCAATAAATAAACGGCCACAGATTAGCAGTTTAAACCGATTGATAATCTGTGAATCTGTGGCAATTTTTACAGGGGATATTTTTTGCGAGTTACCTAAGCCTTAGGCGGCACATAACCTTCTGGCATTTCGTTATTACCTTCAAACAGAAATTTGGTTCTTTCTTCTGCTAAATACTCGCGGGCTTTTGGGTCAAAACTGGCCAATTTATTCTCATTAATCAGCATGGTTTGTTTGGTTAACCATTCTTTCCAGGCGGCTTTAGATATTTTCTCATATATTTCCTGTCCTTTCGGCCCCGGAAATGGCGGCTCATCAAAGCCTTCAGCTTCTATGCCCAGTTTTACGCACTTAACCATTCTAGTCATTGTCATCCTCGTGTATGTTGTTGCAACAGTAATTTAATCGGTGCCGGTAATCCCAGCGTGTTAATCTGCTTAGCGTTATACCAGACAGTTTGATTGGCTTCCATCACAAAATTTATAAGGTTATCGGTTTGCATAAGCACGGGCGTGTAATCCAGGTGGTAATGCGAAAACGTGTGACGCCGGGTTGCCAGCGTTCGTGTATCAATAATTGTCCGGTTTTGTGTTAAACACCAAGCCTGTGCAGATTCAATGCTGTCAAATTCGGGCAGGCTCCATAAGCCACCCCAGATTCCGGTCGGGGGTCTTTTTTCCAGTAATATCTGGTTAATATTATTGCTGAGTAACAATAAAACAAGCTGTTTAACCGGTAAGGTTTTAGGCGGTTTAGGTGTTGGCAATACGGATACGGTTTTAGTTATTCTGGCCAAACAATGACTTTCAAGAGGACAGTCAGCGCATTTTGGTTTACTGCGCGTACACACGGTCGCGCCCAAATCCATCATGGCTTGGGTGTAATCCGCCACACGCTCTACGGGGGTTAGCTGCGTGCTGATAGCCCATAACTGCTTATTGACCTGACTGGTTCCAGGCCAACCGGAAACAGCCTTAAAGCGTGCCAGTACTCTTTTTACGTTACCATCCAGTATGGGATGGCTTTTTTTAAAAGCGATGCTTAAGATAGCCCCTGCTGTCGATAATCCTATACCGGGTAAGGCAACAAGCTCATCCAGCATTTCGGGAAAATAACCTTGTTCCGCTATAAGCTGCGCCGTTTTATGCAGGTTTCGGGCGCGAGCGTAATAACCTAAACCAGACCAGCGATGTAAAACGTCATCAATGGGGGCTTCTGCTAAACATTCCAAGGTCGGGAATTGTTCCATGAAGGCATTAAAGTACGGAATAACCGTTGTAACCTGAGTTTGCTGTAGCATGGTTTCGGAAATCCATACCCGATAAGGTGTAAGGTCTTGTTGCCAGGGCAGGTCTTTTCGACCTTTTTGATCGAACCAAGTGAGTATGCGGTGCTTAAAGTCTGACGAATTCATAAGGGAATGATAATGCTTAAGGCGGCGACTGAGGCCGCCCCAGCAAGGTTAAGAGTACGGGGCAATGTCATTAAATTAAGCCGTTCGCTGAGCGGAGTCGAAGCGATTTTACTGGCTTCGGCTCCGCTCAGCCAACGATTTATCTTGCCAAGAGGCACTTAACTTAACAACATTGGTAAAAAGAACTTTCTATGGGTGCTTTTTAATGTTTTTTAAAAAGACCTTTTAATAAATCACCTACGCCCGGCCCTAATTTTTTATCGATTTTGTCCACGATGTTATCTATTTTTTCCTGGTTCTTATCGATAAAATTTTCTATCTTGGCTTTATTTTTATCCGTTAATAGAGCGACTACATCAAGCGTATAAGTGGGTTTGCTAAAGGTGCCGGCAACACTAATATTGATGGGCGTGTCATTAATCTGTTCAGGTTCCGTGGCGATGGCTTTTTCCTTGACGAGTCTGGCATTAAGCTTATAATCCAGTTTCTCGGTGTTTAGGTTCGCGTTGCCTTTGCCATTGATATGTATTTTGGCGGCAGTGGCAACCAGATCATTGTTTTGGATCAGGCCGTTGTTAATGGTTGCTGTCCCTGATATTTCAGAAAACAACGTCTGCTCGTTTTTGTTATTGGCGGTTGCCGCAGGTTCTTTGATTAATGCTTTGGCATTATCAATCATGTTTTGCAGATTAAAACCTTTGACTACGGTATCTTTAAACTTAAAATTTAAGTCGCCGTTGAGTGACGATTTAAGTTCAGAGGTTTCGTTGCCCTGCCCTTGTAGTTGTGCTGATGCATCAAGGACTCCGCTCATTTTGGCCTCGCCTTTAAAGTCTTTAAGTAAAGGCTCAACTTGTACATGGCTTATGTTTTCGGTTAAAGCCACTATGGGTTTTGGGTTGCGTGCGTCAACGTTAAGACTTCCGCTATAGGCACCTTGATAAAACGCTTTAGCGGATTGTTGCGTTTTAATAAGCCCCTGCTTCGCGTTTAAACTTAACTGAACGTCTTGCATGGTCAGGCCGTTAATTTTAAGCTTGCCCAAGGATAATTGGCCGTCGATATTTAACTGTCTTAGCGTCTCTATTGGTAAAGCATAAGCGCCTGAGGCCAAAGCGACGGCTGGACTGGTGACAGGTTTGGATGACTTGTCAGCGACCGG
>CAIMDR010000257.1 GCA_903839795.1 uncultured Methylococcaceae bacterium
ATGGTTGTGGTGCGCGATGCGCACCCTTATATCTTACTCAGCTAAACAGTAGTCATCATTCAGTCCCCCTCTTTGAAAAAGAGGGGTTAGGGGAGATTTTATTAAATAAATCCCCCTCAATCCCCCTTTGTCAAAGGTGGAGGTGAATAACTACAAACAGTAGTATTGCGAAACTTGGCGGGTTTTATTTAGTGCGAGTTACCTTTGTCAACAAATTTTTCCATGAAGCATTGTCCCAAGTGCCTGCATGATTTGCAGGAGCAAAGTGAAATTTGCCCTCATTGCGGCATCGTCTTTGAGAAATACTTAAAATATCATCCAGACCCAGCGGATCAACAGGACGATGATTTGCCCTTGGTAACGATAATTACAGAAGATGAAGCCCAGCCGCTAACCCGGTGGCTGTTTTACGAAACCTCGCAAAGCACCTTGGCCTTCATGGGTCGGTCGATTATTTTTGTAGGTCTTGTGCTATGGAGTTGGCAGCTAATTAGCTCCTCTATCGAAAGCAATGCCGTCGGCAACTCCTTTTTACATTTGATCAATCTGCCTTTTCATGAAGCGGGGCATATTATTTTCAGACCTTTCGGTGCATTTATCACCTCATTAGGCGGAACGCTGGGGCAGTTAATCATGCCGTCAATTTGCCTGGGCGTGTTATTGATCAAAACCCGTGATCCTTTTGGCGCAGCAGTTGCTTTATGGTGGGTTGGTGAAAATTTTCTGGATATTGCGCCCTATATTAACGATGCACGGGCAGGCCAGTTACCGCTATTGGGTGGCAATTTTGGCCATTCCTCACCTTATGGTTTTCACGACTGGGAATATTTGTTAACCGAATCCGGACTTTTAAACTACGACCATATTCTGGCTAAAGCCGCCTTTGTGTCAGGATCGGTCATCATGTTACTGTCACTGCTATGGGGCGCACTGTTACTGATTAAGTGGATCAGGGCGTAAGTTGTAGTCAGGCAATTAAATAAAATTCGCATTGCGAAGCCTTTATAACGAACGGGTTAGAAACCTCAAAAAGTCTGCGATGCAAGTTCTACAAGGCCGTCTGTACATAAACTTGTTCAATCATCCGGGTTACGCCCTTGTCGCGGCAACCAGGCTCCCGATCAAGAATGTCCTCCATTTGTAATAATTTTTCAGTGTTGTTTTTTCTTAGGTCATTGATTATCTGTATATTAAAATTGAATTTCATAATCAAATTTCAACCAGTACAGTTGGTCAATTTTCAATCAGTGCCAACACGTATGGTCAACATCATCAAGAAGACTTGTTTACGATTTATTGGAGTTTGCAATAAATTATTGAAAATAAAGTTTACCAAATAGGTAAATATAGATAGAATGATCTGTTGCCTGTGCAATGCTTTTGCTAGATTGAATGATATAAATCCATATTAATTAAATCATTGCAATGGGGCTTTATAAGAAACCCCCATTGTATTTTTTGGCGAAGAGAAGATATTAAATAATGCAAATAGCGTTCAAGAATAAAAAACTCCGTGAACTTTGTGAAAACAGAAAAAAGCAGAAGCAGAACTAGGCTCGGATTGTTCAAGAAAATTGCGCACCCGTTTGAGTGATTTAGAAGCCGCCGAAAACATCTACGAACTGACAGCGGGTCACCCCCATTCGCTAGTACCCGACAGTTTAAGGGAATTTTCTGTTGATCTATCCGATGGCAAGCGTTTGGTGTTTAAGCCAGATCATGAACCGATACCATTAAATGAGCATAACAATACAGATTGGGCGAAAGTGACAGCAATAACCATTGTTTACATTGGCGATTATCACAAGCCCAAACAGAAGGTACTTATTCACCTCCCCCTTTGAAAAAGGGGGATTGAGGGGGATTTATCTAATAAAATCTC
>CAIMDR010000258.1 GCA_903839795.1 uncultured Methylococcaceae bacterium
CACCATAAGAAAAACCGCCGCAGGCAACCAGTCCGGTAAAATCACGCAAACTCACGCGCCCATGAATAATATCAGTCATGTGGACATCAATACTGGTAAAACCGGCACGATCAAACGCCGCAGCCATTTCCACATGGCCGTTGACGCCTTGCTCACGCAAAATGGCCACTTTGAGTCTGGGTGCTGACAAGAAGGGCGCGGTGACATCTTCATTAACCGCAAATGTTAACGAGGCCGTTAAGCCGGGATCATTGTCATCGGCGATACGTTCAAACTGTTGTTTGGCGCACTCGGGGTTATCACGCAAGGCCTGCATCCGGTAACTGACTTCTGACCAGATGGCTTGTAATTCGGCACGGCGGGCTGAATAGACAATATCACCTTCATAATAAAGTGTTAATTGCGGTTCTTTTTCTACCTTGCCTATCAGGAAAGTGCAGTCTTTTAAGCCCGCTTGCTGTAATAAATCAATAACGTCATCACAATCGCTGATACGAATCTGCAATACCGCGCCCAGTTCCTCATTAAACAAGATTGATAAAACATTATTACCCAAATCATCCAATGATAACGAAACGCCCAATCGGCTGGCAAACATCATTTCAGCGATGGTGGCTAATAAGCCGCCGTCAGAACGGTCATGATAGCTCAGTAATTTCGCTTGACTGTTCAGTGTTTGAACTGAAGTAAACAAGCCTTTTAATAAGCTTGCAGCGTCTAAATCGGGACAGTCATTGCCCATTTGATTATAAACTTGTGCCAACACCGAACCGCCCAAGCGATTTTTTCCCGCACCCAAATCAATTAGTATTAATACGCTGTTGTCGATGTCTTGCAACTGGGGTGTCAGGGTTTTGCTGACATCGATAACGGGTGCAAACGCGGTAACCACCAACGATAACGGCGAGGTCATTACTTTTTCATCGGCGTTATCTTTCCAGACGGTTTTCATGGATAACGAGTCTTTTCCTACCGGTATGGCAATGCCCAGCTCAGGACATAATTCCATGCCGACTGTTTTAACGGTGTCAAACAACGCGGCATCTTCACCTTGATAACCCGCTGCTGCCATCCAGTTGGCAGAAATTTTAATTTTATTGAGTGATTCTATGCGGGCTGCCGCCAGATTGGTGATGGCCTCCCCTATCGCCATACGACCCGATGCCGGCGCATTAATTACTGCAATCGGTGAGCGTTCACCCATGGCCATGGCTTCACCGGTCAGCGCATAAAAACCGGAGGCAGTGACGGCTACATCAGCCACCGGTATTTGCCACGGGCCGACCATTTGATCACGCGCCACCAAGCCGGTTACCGAACGGTCACCGATATGAATAAGAAAACTTTTGTCAGCAACCGCAGGAAAAGACAATACCCGCTTAACGGCTTCTTGTAGAGTCACGCCAGTAAAGTCCAGCGCCTTGGTGTCTGGCTTTATATGTCGGGCATTTCGGTGCAGTTTGGGGGGGTTGCCAAACAAGATGGACATGGGAATATCAACCGGCTTATCGCCCAGCAAGGCGTCATTGAGCAAGAGATGTTCTTGTTCTGTGGCAACGCCTATAACGGCATGCAGGCAATGTTCGCGCTCACAAAAAGCATTAAACAGGGGGAGTGATTCGGGTTTAATGGCAACCACATAACGTTCTTGCGCTTCATTGCACCAGATTTGCATGGGTGACATGCCTTTGTCGGCATTGTGTACATTGCGTAATTCAAATTGTCCGCCGCGCAGACAATCATGGATAAGTTCAGGGACGGCATTGGATCAGCCGCCTGCACCAATATCATGGATGGAAATAATCGGTGTATCGTTACCCATTGAATTGCAATGGTTGATTACTTCCTGGCAACGACGTTCCATTTCTGGATTTTCGCGTTGTACCGAGGCAAAATCAAGATTCTCACAACCGGCACCGGACGCTTGTGAAGACGCTGCGCCACCACCCAAGCCAATAAGCATGGCAGGGCCACCCAAGATAATGATTAAGGAACCGGCGGGGATGGGATGTTTATCGACCAGCATCGGGCGGATGTTGCCCATACCACCGGCAATCATGATGGGTTTGTGATAACCTTTAAATTCATGTCCGTTGCTGCCCGGTGCCGGTTGCTCAAAACTGCGAAAATAACCGGCGATATTAGGCCGGCCAAATTCATTATTAAAAGCGGCACCGCCTA
>CAIMDR010000259.1 GCA_903839795.1 uncultured Methylococcaceae bacterium
ATTTATCTGAAAATCCATACAGTAAAGGGCAAGAAAAGGATGCAGCATTTTCTCATTGATATTTTACGACTCACGGTTTGGCTGGTGATTTTGGTCGCCGTGTTCGTACCGCTGGAAAAGTGGTTTGCGCTAAGGCCAGCAAAAATTTGGCGGGCACAAGCAGGCGTCGATCTCTGCTGGTACTTTATTAATTCGTTGTTGCCGACGGCCATCATTAGCTTGCCCATTGCCCTACTGGTGCGGACGCTGCAAGGCGCTGATCCCTTGGGTTTTTATAGTGCGGTTGCCAACTGGCCTTTAGGGTTAAAGCTGATGGCAGCTTTCGTGGTAAACGATGTCGGTGCTTACTGGATACATCGCTGGGCACACCATAGCCCGTTTTTGTGGCGTTTTCATGCCGTACACCACAGCCCCGAACACCTTGACTGGCTGGTAAACACCCGCGCTCACCCGTTTGACATGGTGCTGACACGACTGGGCGGACTGGTGCCGGTTTATCTGCTGGGGCTTGGCTCATCAACAAGCGGAGGAGTTGATCCTGTGACCGCTTGGGTGATGATCACCGGTACACTATGGAGCTTCTTTATTCACGCTAATGTGCGCTGGCGCTTGGGGCCGTTGGAATGGCTGATCTCGACGCCAGCCTTTCACCATTGGCACCACACCAATGACGAACACCGCAACCGCAACTTCGCGGCGATTTTTCCGTGGCTGGATCGCCTGTTCGGAACCCTCTATTTACCGGCATACCCGCCGCCCGTGTATGGTATCGACGGACACCTGTCAAAGACCTTGGCCGGACAACTGATCGATCCGCTGCTAGGGCCGGTGCAACCTAAAACGCTGTCCACAGAATAATGACTCATTGCGCGGGTTTTACATCTTTGTTCCGTGGGAGCGACGCCCACGTCGCGATTGACGACTCATACTACAAATCGCGATGTGGGCTAGCCTCTTAAGTCGGGACAGATAACATCCTTTGACGGGCGGTTATTTGTAATATCGTCCCGCTTTTTTGGCAGTTAAACAAGATAAGTTCCCGGCATTAATAGGTCTGTTTTATTTATTTTCCCGGTTTAAATTGATAACCGTAAGTGGGTATCGCTCTTACAACTGAAGACCGTGTCAGTGATGTCTTTTCCATGCCCGCGTGCCGCATCGGAACCAGAGCAAGAAGGCTGATTTAATAAGCATGCAAATTTGGCTATTATTAAATACACTTATTCTATTTAAAAACTGTACAATAACCCTCGTTTAAAAATATCATACCCATTTTAACGGGGCAATTTAAGGTTAGCCATCAGGCTCCATGAAACAGCAAGCCACCATTTAGCGGTTTATTTTTTCTGCAAATTCAATTAATTTCCCCGTTGCCGCCTATCCCAACAAACGCTTAAAGTCCTGCCGATCAGTACGCAACTTGCCTGCCGCCTGACTTGACTAATCAATTTAACTTCACTAACTTAAATGAATTATCCATCCGCTACCGGCTATAAATACGGGTTTACTATCATCAGTATTGCACTTGCTTACTATTGTGCGAGTGAGTTTAGGTATGTTTTTTCTATCTCTACCACTTATGCTTCCATTATTTTCCCGGCGTCAGGCGTTGCCTTGGCAAGTATTTTGCTTTTTGGTTATCGTGTTTGGCCGGGTGTTTGGCTGGGTAATATACTCCTTAATCATTTAATGGGCGATCTATCCGGAAACCTCTCAGAGCAGATTATTTCAGCGTTACCGGTTTTGTTTATTGCTACTGGCGCAAGTTTACAAGCAATTTCAGGTGCGTATCTTGTTAGGCGCTTTGCCGGTTTCCCCCAGGCTTTTATCAACGGCAAACAAATTTTCCCCTTCTTGTTCTATGGGGCTGTTATCAGTGCTTTAGTCAATTCGACGCTGTCTATATCAATGTTATTTTTGATAGGACGCATCTCTTTAGACGAAGCATTGGTTAGTTGGTCTACCTGGTGGTTAGGCGATTGTTTGGGGATATTTATTTTTACTCCTTTAGTCCTGTTGTATGGCTTAAAGCCGTTAAATGCCGTTAATCGTAAACAACGATACATGATAGCGGTACCTATTATTACTTTATTTATCTTGACCAATGTCGCTATTTTTTTTCATATTCAATATAGCCAGGAAAAAATACAACGTCTATTTAATGATAAAGCATTAACCATGAAGGTGGCCTTGGAACATATTATTTTAAATGACTTGGAGATACTTAATTCGATTGAAAGATTTTTTGCGGGATCAGACCAAGTGAACAAGGAAGAATTTAAAACTTTTGTAAACCATTTTTTAGCGAACAACAAATCTATTACACGAATAACTTGGTCTCCTCTGATTTTACATGCTGAACGAGAGACCTACGAACGGCGTATGCAACAGATGGGTTATTCTAATTTTCAGATTACTGAATTAGTGAATAATAAAGATATCGTGCGAGCCGGTTATCATTCCGAATACATGCCAATTATGTATGTTGAACCTATGCCGGGTAATGAAGCCATGTTGGGATATGACCCTTACCCTAATAAGGATCGACATAAAGCCATTGAGCAAGCAAAACTGAGTGGAAAAACTATCATGACCTGCCCACCCAACTTTTTGCAGGCTTCTGGTAGCCCACAAAGCATTATTTTGTTTAAGTCAATTTGTCACGCTGGTTTTTCTGATGCTACTGACAACGAGAAACTTAACTATTTAAACGGGACTGTCTCTCTGACCTTAACATTCCAGGATTTAATGAGCCAGGCTTTTGATGGCTTGGATATACAAGGCTTATCTTATCAACTTATTGATCAAACAAACCTTAATGCCGAGTCTGAATTGTTTAACAATCACCTGGCCGCCTCAGTGCCTCACGATTGGCAAGAAAGACTTTACGTCCTGACCCATAAATCGTCTTTAAAGCAGTCGGTTACGTTTTCGGTAAGTGGACGAATGTGGCGATTTTTAATTATGCCTACTGATGCTTGGATGTTTCAGAATGATAAGAATGACACTCTCTTCATATTATTAATCGGGTTTATCATCACCACTCTGGTTGTTGTCTATGCTTGGCTGGTTAGTGTTCGAGAATATCAACTTGAACTTTCTTCAGAGGAGCGAGAACTGGCTTTAATACAAGCTCAAAATGAACTGAGCCAGCGCAAGCAGTTGGAGGTTTTACTCATAAAACAAATGCAGGATAAGGCCCGCCAAAGCCAAAAGATTGCACATTTGGATCGTCAACGAAGCATGGGTGCAATAGCCGCCACATTGGGGCATGAGCTTAATCAACCACTGACAGTCATTATGGTAAACGCGCAAGGTGCAAAATTGAGTGTTAATAAAGGTATTTCAACAGTCGCTATACTTGAACAGTATTTAGATAGAATTATCTTTAGCACGCATCATATAAATCAGGTTACTAAAAAAGTTAGCCATTTTATTCGGTCTTCGGAAGTAAAATTAGTGCCTGTTGATATGGTTAATATTATCTATGATGCCGCCGGATTTTTGGAGATGGACTTTTTAACTCATAACATCCAGATTCATTATGCAATGGAAAGCAGTTACTGTTGGGTATTGGGGGATGCCATACAGTTAACACAGGTTTTGCTTAATTTATTCCGGAACGCCGTGGACGTTTTAAAAGATCAGTCGCAACGTGATATTTTTGTTGTGGTGACTCAGCAAGCAAGCTTGATCAGCATAGCGTTAAGGGATAGCGGCCCCGGAATGAGTGAAGAGGCTATGCAGCTTATAGGTTTACCTTTTTACACGACTAAAAAAGAGGGGTTAGGGTTGGGCTTGTCAATTTCCAGAACCATCATAGAGCAACATAAAGGGGAAATGGTTATTGCTAATGCTGAAACCGGTGGCGCGTGTTTTGAAATTAGATTGCCTACGATGCTGGTGAGTAGTTAATTTTTTGGGTTAAGTTAAGCGCACGCTGTTTAATCAACTGGAGTGCAAACACTTCAGCTGTTGCCTATAAAAACAGCTAAAGCGGTTTTACTTCGGTTGCATACTTAACTTAGGATCGTGCATGAAATAACTTAACCATTTATATACCCTCACCCCAACCCTCTCCCAGAGGGAGAGGGAGCAAGATGCCTAAGTTATTTCATGCGCATTCCTTAACGGCCTTGGTTTTGGGGAGAAAAAAAAGACCGTACCGTATTGCTGTCCAGTTGGCGCTTGCAAGTGACAACCGTTGGATGACTTATTATGTCCAGTCAATGCACCGGACTATATCAAGACAATAGGGTATCCAGTAAAATAAAGCCCGCTAAAGTGATGAGTGCATAACAGGATTTTCCCATGCCGGTCGGGGTTTGTCTCCCCTCCAAATGTTTGGTATTTACCGTTATTCAAAAAGTTTACGTTGGGTATGTATAGCTGTTTAGTTTAGTTCAGGCAGGCTAAAACGTGAATAACTGGATTGCAAACCCCGTCACGCCTAAGTCGGGGGGCGAGTACAAACCCCTGACGCCGAAATGGAAAATGGTGCGCTGCGCACTCTCGGCTGTAACGAAATGCTGGCAACTCTATCGGTTTAAATTATTCAATTTCCTAGCCGTTGGCAACATCCGTCAGATGACTATCAGTCATTTGACGTATGGCAGGTAAAGGCTGGTTTTCGTAAAGTATCGGTACACTATTTAGGGGACGCTATGAATTTGTATCATCAACCAACACATTTTGCCGTTATCGGCTTGCTGATTTTTTCCGGCCTGGCAAACGCACCGGCATTTGCCGCCGATGCGGCAGGCATCGACAAGTCGGCAATAACTGCCATCGAATTCAGCCTTGCCGATGATAATCTTGAGCAGTTCGGCTTTAGTCTGTCTCGGCAACAAATAGCGGAGCGGGTGAGCAAAAATCTGGCTGAGTGGCAGTTTCCGGTGAAGCTTACAGACCCTCATTTTTCGCACACGCTTGAAGCCAGACTGGATAAAATAGTCCACCAAGAAACGCCGGTCGGTTTCTCGTTTAGTAGTGGTAACGCAGATCCTCGCGCTGCTGACTTTCAAAAGGCCGATGTACTTCCGATAACCTGCCGCTTTACCCGGATTGGCAGTAAAAATGCGGCTATTGAACATAATATGACTTTCAGTACGCGCTCATTTTTTGGTGATGCCAGCCAAGCTAAAGTTCTCGAAAAACTGGTCGATCAAATCAGCACAACCTGCTTCAATCTACTGGACGATTTAAAGCTGCCAAGCGCCGATAAAAAAACCGACACCACCACATTCAAACCCGCCTGGATGCCGTCTGTGCAAGTAGTGATTAAGGAGGAGCCGAGCCCTGCGGGTTCAAAAAAACCGGATACAACCAAGAACGAAACTAACAGGGTTATCGATAAACAGCTTATCATTAACAATCAGGGCTCGCCGCTGACCCTCCATTTAGGTCATGAGCGCCGCTGATTTAATCGTTTTCTCCACTCTCTCGGCACCTTGACCTGCCGTGTGCGGGTCTGCGTAATTTAATTGTGCAGACGGGCTTTGAACAGCCGACTGTCGGCCAGTAACCTGATAAACCGAATGCCGTGAAAGCTGATATTCATCAACATATTACAAAAATACGCCGCGACTATAATGCGCTGGTGGCTAATGAAACCATGGAAGATTATGCCTTGCGCTATGCGCCGCGCAGTTTTCGTAAATGGTCTGAGTTTGAGGTGGCCAATACTGCTTTTGGCTCTACCTCGTTTTTGGTACTGGAAGCTATCGGCGGTTTCTTGTCTATCAACTACGGTTTTACCAACGCCGTTTGGGCCATTTTGACTGTCGCCATCATTATTTTCATCACCAGCCTGCCGATCAGTTATTACGCCGCCCGCTACCATATCGACATTGATTTACTGACCCGCAGCGCCGGTTTTGGTTATATCGGCTCTACCGTCACCTCGTTAATTTACGCCTCGTTCACCTTCACTTTGTTTGCGCTCGAAGCCTCGATTATGTCGCTGGCACTCGAATTGTATTTCCATATCCCTCTGCCGATTGCTTATATTGTCAGTGCAGTACTTGTAATTCCTTTGGTGACCTTTGGGATAACAACGATCAGTCGCATGCAGTTATGGACGCAGCCGCTCTGGTTGCTGTTGCTGATTGCACCCTACATTGCAGTGGTGATGCGCGAACCGGATGCGATACCCATCTTAAAAACTTATTTCTGGTTTGCCGGCAGTGGTCAGGGCTTTGATTGGCTATTGTTTGGTGCCGCGGCAACGGTGGCGTTTTCGATGATGGCTCAAATCGGTGAGCAGGTAGATTTTTTGCGCTTTATGCCCGACAAAACGCCTTCCAACAAACTGCGTTGGTGGTTGGCGATGATTGCGGGCGGCCCGGGCTGGATAGTTTTTGGCGCGACTCGACAATTACTGGGCGCCTTGCTGGCGCATTTGGCGATACGTCATGGCATCAACCCTGAGCATGCCCATGAACCGACTCAAATGTATTTGGTGGCCTACCAAAAACTGTTCGACAATCCGCAATGGGCGCTGGCGGCCACCACGCTTTTCGTTATTCTCAGTCAAATCAAGATTAATGTAACCAATGCTTATGCCGGCTCGTTAGCTTGGTCCAACTTTTTTTCACGGCTGACCCATAGCCATCCAGGTCGGGTAGTTTGGCTGCTGTTTAATGTGTTAATCGCGCTGTTACTGATGGAGTTTGGTGTGTTTGGTGCGCTGGAAAAAGTGCTGGGGTTGTTTTCTCACATGTCGATTGCCTGGATCTGCACGATTGCCGCAGAATTGATGATCAACAAACCACTAGGCTTAAGTCCGAAAATAGTCGAATTTAAACGTGCCTATCTGCCGGATCTTAATCCAGTCGGCATTATTTCTACGCTGTGCGCCTCAGTGTTGTCAATACTGGCTTACCTTGGCTTGTTTGGAGAAATCCCCAAAGCATTTTCAGCCTTTATCGCCTTGGGATTGGCCTTTATGCTGACGCCTGCGCTTGCCTGGTTGAATGGCAGCAAAGATTATCTGGCACGCGACCGCGACGAAAATAATTTTAAAACCCAGAATAAATGTTCAATCTGCGAAAATGAATTTGAGCATGAAGACATGGCTTATTGTCCCGCTTATGCCGGCAGTATCTGTTCGCTTTGCTGTACGCTGGATGCGCGTTGCCTGGATGCCTGTAAAACCGGCTTCCGTTTCGATGATTATCTGGAGAAGCTGGCCAGGCACTGCCTGCCTACCAGAATGAACATGACATCCCGATTGCGCTTACTACGTTTTGCGCTAATGTTTTTATTCCTGTCGGTCTTAACCGGAATTTTTATCAGCATCATTTATTATCAGGATTTATTGAGCGTCCAACAGGACTTCGGTGCCTTTCAATTACTGCTAAACAATTTTTTTAAAATCTATGCCTCACTATTGGTTTTTATCGGTCTGTGTACCTGGTGGTTGATCCTGAATGCAGAAAGTCGGCGGGTCGCCCAAGAAGAAACAGCTAAACAAACCCAGTTATTATTACTGGAAATCGAAGAGCATAAAAAAACCGACAGCAAATTACAGGAAACCATGAAGATGGCCAATGCAGCCAATCAGGCTAAAAGCCGTTTTCTCAGTAATATGAGCCACGAGATTCGTTCGCCGCTGAACAGTATTATCGGCTATTCGTATATCCTCCACAAAGATCCCGCTATACCTGAGCACCGAAGACAGGCTGTCGATACGCTTAAACGCAGCGGCGAACACTTGTCGGCACTGATTGAAGATATACTCGATATTGCCCGCATCGAAGCCCGTAAGTTTGAATTAAACTACGAACCCTTTAATTTTCATGAGCTTGTTGAGCATTTGGTACGTATTTATAAAGCCCAGGCAGAAGACAAAGGTTTATCATTCCGTTGTCAGATAATCAACACGCTACCGCAACGTATTAGAGCCGATGAAAAAAGGGTTGGGCAGATTTTAATTAATATCTTGAGTAATGCCGTTAAATTTACCCAAACCGGCGAAATTGTTTTTAGCATAAGCTATAGCGGTGGCGTTGCCAAATTTCAGATTACCGATACCGGGGAAGGTATTCATGAGCAACAGTTGCAAGACATCTTCCAGCCTTTCACCCGCTTGCAAAATGTTACTGGAAACGCAGTCTCTGGTAGTGGCTTGGGTCTAACGATCAGCAAAATTCTCGCTGAAATCATGGGCGGGGAGCTAACCGTAACCAGCAAACCAGGCCAAGGTTCTACTTTTACCGTGCGTTTATTTTTAGCCAATCTCGGGGCAAGTCCTGACCTGTGTGAAATCGAAAACATTGCCGGCTACCGGGGGCGTCGGCAAAAAATACTGGTCGTTGACGATCAACCTGAACACCGCGACTTAATGATATCCATCCTGGAACCCTTAGGCTTTATAGTGACTGAAGCCGATTCAGGTGAAGATTGCCTGTTAAAAGTTGCAAAAATTCGGCCTAACCTTATTCTGCTTGATTTGGCCATGTCGGGAATAGACGGCTCGGAAACTGCCATTCAGTTGCGTAAAAAGGGCCTGATGATGCCTATTATTATTCTCAGCGCCAATGCCTATCCGTCTGACCGCCTTAACGCCATGAATGCCGGTTGTAACGACTTTCTGGCTAAACCCATTCAGGTTCAGCATTTACTGAATAAATTAAAACTACATCTGGCGCTGAACTGGCTTTGCCAGAGCGAGGATATTGACCTGCCCGGTACATCACCAGAAGAACCGTTCCTGATACCACCAGCCGACATCATTGAAAAGTTCGTCCATTTTGTTCGAATTGGTGATCTCTTGGGACTCAACAAGCACCTTGATAAACTGGCCAAAAATCAGCCGGAATATTATCCGTTTGCTTCACGAATTAAAGTACTGGCCGGTGAATTCCGTATTGCTGAAATCAAGAAACTATTGGTTTAAAGTACTGACAACACGAATTTAACTGATATAGATTTTCAGATAAATAATTTCGATGCTAATGGATACCATCCCTTTAAGGGATGTTATCCGTGTGAACTAATTGTTCATCTAATGGAAATTTAATTTCTGAAAGACTATAGACACGGCTAAGATTGGCATAAAATGTAAGTTTACGTACCTTGGGCGACACCAATCTCCAGCCCCATTAACAAGAGATTATTAAATGGAACCTGAAATACCCTACGCCAACGGCACCGTGATGATTGTTGATGACACCCCTGGTAACTTGGCATTGCTGTCAGACACACTGTCAGAAGCGGGTTACCGTGTACTGGTTGCTACCGATGGCCTCGCAGCATTGGAGCAAATTGATTATTTAAAACCTGACATCATTTTGATGGATGTTCTTATGCCAGGTATAGACGGGTTTGAAACCTGTCGACAACTTAAAGCCAATCCGCTTAACGCCGACATTCCAGTATTATTTATGACTGGCTTGAGTGAACTCAACAATCTACTGCGCGGCTTCAGTGAAGGCGGATTGGACTACATCATTAAACCGATACGTCCACCGGAAGTTTTGGCCAGAATAGATGTTCATCTGGGTTTGGCTCGCGATAAAAAACGTGCTGAAAATGCCTTGAGCCATAGTTCATTTTCAGTGTTGGCTATCGATGCATCAGGTTACATCACCTGGCTTACCCCGGCAGCTAAAACGCTGCTTGACGAAACCATGCAACACAAGACATCAATAGCCATCAGCGAGCAGTTACCAGAACCAATACTCACTTGGGCCAAACAACGCATCCAGGCTACCGCTACAACTGATAAAGAATCCACCGACGATTATCGGACAAATTCAGGCTTTTCAATCAGAATGGCTCCCTGCCAAAGCCCTGGCGAATATCTGCTTTTGCTAAAAAAAGGGTCCCGCGAATGGGATCTGGAATCATTGAAAGATTCTTTGGGACTCACCTTCCGTGAAGTGGAAATACTTATGTGGATATCACGCGGCAAAACGAACAAAGAAGTAGGACTGATACTCGAAAGCAGTCATCGCACTGTCAACAAGCATCTGGAACATATTTTTGAAAAACTCGGCGTAGCAACACGAGCGGCAGCGGTTGCAATCGTTCTGCAACGGGCGGGCTCAGGTTAATACAATACGGCTTAGAAACAGGCACCATACAAAAAACGGCTACATTTTTAAAGCATTTTATTATCCGGGTAGCTTTAAACCACTGCTTTACTATACAATCAAGCCCTCTTCAAAAAATTGGCCTATAGATGATAGAGATCCGTTTTATTAAGCAATTATTCAGTAGTTTTCTTGATCTGTTGCCCATACTTGCTGTTGTTTTGATTTTCCAGGTGATAATTATTGGTCAACCGATACCTGATGTTACCCGTTTAATTATCGGCACACTTTTTGTTATTCTTGGCCTTACCCTTTTTATTCAGGGACTGGAGCAAAGTCTTTTCCCGCTGGGCGAGGCAATGGCTTATGCATTTGCCCAAAAAGGCAGTTTATTCTGGCTACTGACGTTTGCCTTTTGTTTGGGCTTTGGTACAACCGTCGCCGAACCGGCACTGATTGCCATTGCCAAGGAAGCGGCAAACATCGCCAGTAAAGGCAATATCATTGAGCAAACCGAAGCGGCCAGAGATAGTTATGCTTTGGGACTGCGTATTACGGTTGCCCTGTCCGTTGGTTTTGCCATTGTAATCGGTGTATTAAGAATCATCCGGGGCTGGCCTTTGTATTATTTAATTATCGGCGGTTATTGTGGCGTACTCATTCTAACGCCGTTTGCACCCGCCGAGATCATCGGGATCGCTTATGATTCGGGCGGCGTCACTACCTCAACGATTACCGTTCCGCTGGTAACGGCGCTCGGTGTAGGACTCGCCACGGCCATTAAAGGTCGTAATCCGATGATTGAGGGTTTTGGACTGATCGCTTTTGCATCTTTGAC
>CAIMDR010000260.1 GCA_903839795.1 uncultured Methylococcaceae bacterium
GGAAAATTGCACATGGGTCATGTGCGTAATTACACCATTGGCGATGTAATTAGTCGTTATCAGCGCATGTTGGGAAAAAATGTTTTGCAGCCTATGGGTTGGGATGCTTTTGGCTTGCCGGCAGAAAACGCGGCAATGCAGCATGGCGTTCATCCTGCTGATTGGACTTACCAAAACATTGATTACATGCGTGATCAGCTTAAACGACTCGGTTTTGGTTATGATTGGAACCGCGAATTAGCAACGTGTGATCCTGACTATTATAAATGGGAACAATGGTTTTTCCTTAAATTGCTCGCTAAAGGACTGGTTTATAAAAAAACCGCGCCGGTCAATTGGTGTCCACATGACATGACGGTTCTGGCTAATGAGCAGGTTATTGATGGCTGTTGCTGGCGTTGTGATACTCAAGTTGAGCGCAAGGAAATCGCGCAGTGGTTTTTAAAAATTACCGCTTATGCCGATGAATTACTGGCTTCACTGGAAACACTGGAGGGCTGGCCGGAGCAGGTTAAGACCATGCAGGCCAATTGGATCGGTCGCTCTGAAGGCGTTGAGATGGATTTTCCGGTTCCGGAAATGGCTCAACCTTTGCGGATTTATACCACGCGTCCTGATACCCTAATGGGCGTGACGTATTTGGCCGTTGCCGCTGAACATCCGTTGGCGTTAAAAGCTGCCGAAAGCAATGCCGACATTGGCGCGTTTATTAATGACTGCAAGCTGATGGAAACCTCGGAAGCGGCCATGGAAACCATGGAAAAACGCGGTATTGATTCCGGTATAAAAGCGCTGCATCCGATCTCTGGCGAGCAGGTGCCGGTCTGGATTGCCAATTTTGTCTTAATGGGTTACGGTACCGGTGCCGTGATGGCGGTTCCCGCGCATGATCAACGTGATTTTGAGTTTGCGAAAAAATACGGCATTGCCATCAAGCAAGTCATCTTTGCTAAAGACGTTGAGCATGACGACGACTGTTCAGAACAGGCTTACACCGTAAAAGGCGTCTTGCGTAATTCAGGTGAGTTTGACGGTTTAACATCAGAACTGGCTTTTGTGGCTATCTCTGAAGCGTTGGAAAAAGACCAAAAAGGCGAGCGAAAAACTAATTTCCGTCTGCGTGATTGGGGCGTTTCCCGTCAACGCTACTGGGGCGCTCCCATTCCGGTTATTTATTGCGATGATTGCGGCACTGTGCCTGTGCCAGAGCAGGATTTGCCGGTGCAATTGCCTCGTGATGTGGTGCTTGACGGTTCACAATCGCCTTTGGTGGCGCATCCGATTTTCTCCCATGTTGCTTGTCCGTCTTGCGGTAAAGCGGCGCGTCGCGAAACGGATACCTTTGACACCTTTATGGAATCCTCTTGGTATTTTGCAAGGTTCGCCAGCAGCAAAGCAGATGCTATGCTGGATGACAGTGCCAAATACTGGTTGCCGGTAGATTACTATATCGGCGGTATTGAACATGCGATTTTACACTTGTTATACGCACGGTTTTTTACCAAGTTATTGCGTGATGAAGGCTTGCTGGTCTGTGATGAGCCTTTTAAGAAGTTATTGACGCAAGGTATGGTGCTTAAAGACGGCACTAAAATGTCCAAGTCAAAAGGTAATACGGTGGATCCGCAAGGCTTGATTGATCTATACGGTGCGGATACCGTGCGCTTGTTTATCATGTTTGCCGCACCGCCAGAGCAATCGTTGGAATGGTCTGACAGTGGTGTTGAAGGTGCGTATCGGTTTTTGAAAAGACTCTGGAAACAAGCCTATTTGCACAGTGAGGCCGGTGGTTCTATACAACCGCTTGATAAAACGTCATTAACGGAAGAGCAGCAAAATGTTCGCCGTTTTGTGCATCAAACCATCCAAAAAGTCACTCATGACATGGGCGTGCGTACTATTTTTAATACCGCGATTGCCGCTAATATGGAACTGGTCAATACCTTGGCCAAATTTACCGATGCTTCTGATAACGGCAAAGCCATACGTCAGGAAGCTTTGGAAGCGATTGTTTTGATGTTGGCGCCGATAGTGCCGCATATTTGCCATCAACTCTGGTTGGATTTAGGTCATCAGCAAGCGGTAGTCAGCGCCTCATGGCCTGAAGTTGATAAGGCGGCCTTGGAGCAGGATTCAATAGACATGGTGATACAGGTTAACGGTAAATTACGCAGTAAAATATCGGTATCGGTCACCGCAACCTCAGAAGAAGTGCAAGCATTGGCTTTGAATGATGAACATGCCCTGCGCTTTATTGACGGCAAACCCGTCAGAAAAGTGATAGTAGTACCTAAAAAGCTTGTTAATATAGTGGTTTAATGGGGGCTTGGGGTTTTTTTACCGGTTATAGGGTCACTCTCATTTAGCATTTTATGCTATAAAATATAAGTCGTGTAGGTCGGGTTAGCGACAGCGTAACCCGACAAATCGAAGTGTGTTAATGGTAGTGACGTGGTTGACACCTTGTCAGTTTGGAATACAAACCTAGGTTTGTACTCCGGCTTTTAGGCAACTTTCAATAAATAAGTCTCTGAGGCAATCCCGGATAAATCAAGATGATTTCGTTAGTCGCGACGTGGGCATCGCTCCCACGGTGTAAGTATTCACCTCCCCCTTTGAAAAAGGGGGATTGAGGGGGATTTATTTAACAAA
>CAIMDR010000261.1 GCA_903839795.1 uncultured Methylococcaceae bacterium
CAATACAACATGCTGATTACTTTCGTGTCTTTCGTGCTTTTCGTGGACTAACTAACTGCACAGCTCATGTTAATGCCTTAACATTAACGTCTCCTGAATCTTTACCCGATACCACCCTGCTGTCAATTTAACGCAGATTGATTTTTCATGCGCGGCAGCAGCCTGATCGACCGAAAACTCACCAGCTTTTGCTTCTGTTCGTCCCATAGATTCAACCATAGCGATTTAAGACTTTTACGCAAGGTTAGCGGCGTCGTTACCTGCAAGGCCGCTATTTCATTGTAGCAACGCTGCAAGTTATAGTTGGGAATATTAGCCTTGACGTGATGTATATGGTGCAAGCCGATATTGCCGACTATCCATTGCAGCACTTTGGGTAATTTATAATAAGAGCTGCCTTCCAGACCTGCCCGGGTTAGATTCCAACTGTCATGGCGCATCCAGCAAACATCCTCGTACTGGTGCTGCACATAAAACAACCACATACCGGCACTTGCCGCCAGCACAATAATGGGTAATTGAATCATCAGATAGTTTTGAAAACCCAGCGTCAAACTCATGAGGGTAATGATAGCGACCAGAGCCATGTTGGTGAAAATGACACTGTTACGTTCACGTTTTTTGGCTCCGGAACTGGGAAAACGTTGGAGAATCAAAAACAAAATACTAGGTATGATACCAAATAGTAACAGAGGGTTACGAAAAAACCGGTAAGTTACACGTTTAAACCAAGATGCAGAAAGATATTCATCTACAGTCAACGTCCAGATATCACCTACCCCACGACGATCCAGATCGCCTGATGCAGAATGATGAATGACATGAGTGCGTTGCCAGTCCTCAAACGGAGTAAAGGTCATAATGCCGGAAATATAGCCCAATATCCGGTTTGCCCTGCGCGATGGAAAAAACGCAAGATGGCAACAGTCGTGGAAAAAGATAAATATGCGCACCAAAAACCCGGAGGCAAGTACCGACAATAATAAGGTTATCCAATAAGGAAAACCGTGTAGTACGGAAAAAATCATCACGGCCCACAAGCCAAGATAAGGGACAAAAGTATTTGATATTTGCCAGAAAGCCTTCCGGTAATCCGCTTGCGCGTACTTTGAAACAGACTGAATTAAATCTTCTCGGCTGGACTGGTTATTTTTGGAATCTGAAGTTGCTAACATTTCAAGACGGGTAAACTGTTGTGGCATAAAGGTAAATTGACTCACTTTTAATTGGGTTTAAAAAAGGGTGGTATCTGTACCACTATTTTATGATTGGGATGGTTAGGCAGTCATGAGGATCGATATGAAAAAACTATAACGTGGCACGACCCCTAACCCTCGGATGTTATTTACACGCCCACATTCCGATATTCGGCGTCTGGACTTATATCCGTTCCAGCTACGGACTGTAGATTGGCTTGTTTAGGGTAATAACGGCCCCCTTAAAACAAGCGGTTTTTTGGATATAACAATGCCCTTCCTCATGCAATTACCGGGGTAATCCTGTTATTTTAATCAGTGCTAAAAAACGAAAATCGGCGATAAGTTAAAGCAGTAGGCGGGAAATAAACGAGGTATTTCAGGCAGTACATCCAGCTCTTTACTCTGTTGGCTCTAATCAGACTAAAGATCGAGCAACTTTTTATTGTTACAGCTGCCGGATTTTTCAATAACAGCCAGTTAGTAAAAAATTTATTCAGTAAGTTCCATGACTATTAAAAAATAAAACGACTAACTTTAATCGGGACAAAAAACCGAAACTACATAGACATCAATTTAAGACATTTCACCACGAAGATACGAAGCACACGAAGATTTTTCTTTGGTTTTTCTTCGTGAACTTCGTGTCTTCGTGGTCTGTAATATCTTTAAGTTGATACGTATGGACTTAGACATTGGCTACCCAAAAATTAATTATCAAAATAAGGTACAGGTTAATGAGAGATTATCAACACGTTTTACTGGCCGTCGATTATTCTGAACAA
>CAIMDR010000262.1 GCA_903839795.1 uncultured Methylococcaceae bacterium
AGATGATTTGCTTAAGAAAAAAGCGAAAGTGTTGTTTGAAACCACCAACCTAAAAAAACTGGACGATGGACAACTAGCGCAATTGACGCTGTCCAGCGATGATAAACGTCGCGCACGTATTCTGGCAACGCGGGAAATTTACGCCAAAAGCATACTGTTTGATTACTCCTACAAGTTTTTTTACGAAGATGGTTACGGTAAGGAATCGTTGATTCTTAACTTGAAGGATGAGGATTACGAACAAGAGGCTATTAAACGCCAATATTTTACTGCTTGCTTGCTGAGTTTTTATCAGCAGCAATACCTGTGGAACATAAACCGCGACAAGCTGACTGATTTCAATATTGAGAAGCCGTTATGGGTGTTTGTCGGTAATACTGTTTCTGGTGAAGATTCAGACGTTCTTAATGTGCTGAAATTCTTGGCAGGTTTTCTGAATGACGAGCAAAAAACCAAGCAGTGGCTAAAAGACTTGCTGACTAATACCGCACGCTTGCTGGATGCCAAAGGCCGTAATATTTTTTCAGATCGTTTTACGCCGTTAATGCAACATAGTGTTGATGAGGTTTATTCTGACATTCTCAAAAAGCTGTTCAATGCTGAGGCACGGCAACGCTTAAAGGTAGTTAATCTAAGGTGCAGCAAAGGCGAGTTGGCATTGCGTGTCGGTGAGGCCGAGCCATTTGGCTTGATTAATATTGGTGATGATGCCGGTTTTTTTAAAGAGGCTGAAAAATCAGAAAACGTAAAGTTGTTTGATACTGAGGCAGATGACTTTGGTGGCTCGCTGTTTGGATCGCTAAACAACAAAGATAGCCGGTTGCATATCTTGATTGGTTCTCGAAAATTCACGGAAGGCTGGAGCAGTTGGCGTGTCTCCACCATGGGCTTGCTTAATATGGGTAAGGGTGAAGGTTCACAAATCATCCAATTGTTTGGGCGTGGTGTGCGCTTAAAGGGTAAAGACTATTCACTCAAACGTAGCACCGCAAGTCAACGACCCAAAGGGGCACATTTGGAGCGTCTGGAAACATTAAATATCTTTGGTGTTAATGCCGGTTACATGGCTACTTTTAAGGAATATCTAAAAGAAGAAGGCGTGACGACAGCGGATGAAATGATCCAGCTTGATTTTGATGTTTGCAGCAATCTGCCCAAAACCGAGCTCAAAACACTGGCACTTAAAGACGGTTACAAGGATAACCAGATTAAAGGCTTTAAACGTACCCTCTTTCCTTATCTTTACGAAGAACCTGCCGAGTTTGTCGGCAAAATCAAAACCGCCCATATTGATCTGGATTTATACCCAAAAATTGAGGCGATGGCGGCGGGAAAGAGTCTCGATGGCGGCGCACCTTCCATTAATCTTCGCCAGACCGGAAAAATAAGCGCCGAAACCATGGCGCTATTTGATTTCGACCGGATTTACTTAAGTGTGCAGGAATTTAAACAACTGCGTAGTTGGAGTAACTTACGACTGGAGCGCTCGCGTTTAGTCGAGTTTTGTTTAAAGCATAATGCTTGGTACACGCTCTATATTCCGCAAGCTGAACTGGTTATTAACCGTATCGCCGATATTAACAAACAAGAAGATATTCTTATCCGCTTGTTGCAAGACTACACAGACCGTTTTTACAAATCACTAAAAACTGCTTATGAGGGTCAGTTCTACGGCATCGTCAATTTAGAAATAAAAGAGGACTTCCTCAAAAAAGCGTATCACTTTGACATCGACAACAACGAGGACGGGGACGCTTACGCGAAACAAATTGAAGCCCTTCAAAAATTGGTAAAAGATGGCAAGATAGGTGCAGCCAGCCAGTGGAATGCCGGACAGATGGTAGCAATCTGTTTTGAACGCCATTTATATTACCCCTTGCTGCATTATCCCGAAGGCTCAGTGCCCTTAAAAATGAGTCCACTGGCATTTGATGCGCCCAGCGAAGTGACGTTTGTGCGTGACCTTGAAGCATTCCATCAATCACCCTTGGGACAGCAAGTTATTGGTAAGCGCAGCCTTTACCTGTTACGAAATGCCGATACCAAAGCCAAAGGGCTGGGCTTTGCCCTAGCCGGTAATTTTTATCCGGATTTCTTACTATGGTTGGTGGACGATGAAACCGGCGAGCAGTGGTTGAATTTTATTGATCCAAAAGGCTTGCGGCAAATGAACTTGAACGACCCCAAGCTTGGACTTTACAAGGAAGTTAAGATAATCCAGGAAAAACTGGGCGACCCCAAGCTGACCTTGAATGCCTTTATCGTTTCTGGAACACAATTTAGCAGCCTGCTAAATGTCTCCTACGAACAAGCAGACCTGGAAGACCGGAATGTGTTGTTTATGAATGATGGCGGGCCGGTTTATTTAAAGAAAATGTTTGAGCGGATTATTTAGGCATCTTAATCGAGTGTTCAACTACTTTTGGGCTTCTATAAAGGATGCCGTAATTATCATGAGGGGTTATAGGGTAACGTTGTGTATTTACTCATCTTACTGGTTTTGTTGGTATTTTTATTTAGTGTTCACGGTTACACACGAGTTGATATTGGCTGTCCACAGTATGGATAGTCATTAACATTAGGATTGTATAAAGACTCACTACTGGGTATGCGCTATCCCTTATGTGGAAACACCTTTTTATAGTATGGGCTGAGCGTTCCACATTATGGTACGCGGTAACGAGATAAACTGTCTGGCGACATTTATGGCCGGTATGTGTGTTTATATAAAGCGTCTTGCAACATTTATAGTGGGATGAGCATTCCAAATAATGGGTGCCGTGTTCAGATGGTGAATGGTTCTGTTTAAATAAGATGTATCCGGCTTTAAAATAGGGGATATCAATCAAATAGTCATGTAGGTTGGGCAACATCTTTTCGTTGCCCGACATTCAACGGTCAAAATCAGAATATTGAGATATTTTTTCAATGCCATTCGTGCGTTTTAACGCGAAAATGTCGGGCACGAAAAACATGTGTCCGACTACCGGACTGTGGATCAATTTAAAACTTTTGAGGGTTCTTTTTCGTCAAAATTAACAAAGTGTCCACGTTCCAAAATTTGATCCAAATGAAAATCAAACTGCTCGTTCCAATAGAGCCGTTTATTTTTAAACTTTACCATATTAAATAAGGTATGGTTATAAAGTGGTTTATAAGAGGGGATTCGTTCCAATTCCGCCTTTACATCAAAATCAATGATCGAATTATCATCCAGAAAAATGCGCAGGATATAGTTATCTTTAGCCTCGACATTAATCAATTTCATAAATACCCCAATTATCTTAACGGTTCAATGCGGAATGGCTCTTGACCTGTTGCAGCCAATTTCCAATCTATCAGTAAAGATTCTTGATATAACTCAATCCAGGCTTGTACCAAGCGCGTCTGTTTACGTGGTAAGCTACTCCAAGCGGGACGGGGTTTG
>CAIMDR010000263.1 GCA_903839795.1 uncultured Methylococcaceae bacterium
AACGCTCTATTGGTGAAGTAACCTATATCGTAGAAAAAGAAATGTACACCTTCGATGATCGTAACGGCGATTCACTAACCTTGCGGCCGGAAGGAACGGCAGGTTGTCTTAGAGCCTGTCTGGAGCATGGACTATTACATAATCAGGTGCACAGGTTATGGTATTACGGCCCGATGTATCGCCATGAACGTCCACAAAAGGGACGTTATCGCCAGTTTATTCAATTGGGCGTTGAGACTTATGGCATGTCCGGCCCTGATATTGATGCCGAATTAATTCTGCTAATGGATCGCTTATGGAAAAAGCTGGGTATTCGCGATAAAGTGCGCCTACAGCTTAACTCCTTGGGCACTATTGCCGAACGACTGGTTTACCGGGAAACGTTAGTCAGTTATTTTCAGGCGCATCTGGATGAGTTGGATGAAGACAGTTTGCGTCGACTGGGAACTAATCCCTTGCGCATTCTGGACACTAAAAATCCGGCCATGCACAAGCTGGTGGCCAATGCGCCAGAATTAATGGCTTATTTGGGTGAAGAAAGTCTGCAACATTTTAATACCTTAACGGGCACCTTGAATGACCTGGGTATTAGTTACGAGATCAACACCCGCTTAGTGCGCGGACTCGATTATTACAGCAAGACCGTGTTTGAATGGGTGACGGACGAACTGGGCTCACAAGGCACGGTGTGTGCCGGTGGCCGTTATGATGGCTTGATTGAGCAGTTGGGTGGCAAGCCTAATTTTGCCGTGGGTTTTGCCATGGGCATTGAGCGTTTATTGGCTTTAATGGAAGTGTCGGGTAATATCCCACAGACAAGAACCGTCGATGTCTATATGATCCGGGTCGGTGAAACAGCGGAACGGGAAGGTTTGCGTTTTGCTGAAACCATCAGAAATGAACTGCCTGGATTGAAGCTACAAGTTAATTGCGGTGGTGGCAGTTTTAAAAGCCAGTTTAAAAAAGCTGATAAAATAGGCGCGGACTATGCCATTATTTTAGGCGATGATGAAGTCAGTCGTGGCGAAGTCAGTATTAAATCCTTGCGCAACGGGGAAGAACAACAGCAAACGCTGTCCCAAGCAGCAGCGATTACTTTTTTGCAAACGTTAACTTAAAGCAAGCAAATCGTTGGGTTAGCGCCAGCCTAACCTAACCTGTAAGCATTTTTTTAAAATACCAACAAGAGAAAGCAAGTGGAAATTTACGAGACAGAAGAAGAGCAACTTGACGCAGTAAAAAGATGGTGGAAAGAAAACGGACAATCGACCATTATTGGTCTGGTTCTGGGGGTTGCTATTATTCTGGGCTGGAATTACTGGCAGGATCATAAAAAGGCTCAAACAGAACAAGCATCTGCATTATACGGCCAATTAATTGTGGCGGTTGGGGCTGACAAAAAAGACAGCGCAGAAAAGTTGGTTGAGCGTATTCAGTCTGAATATCCCAAGACAAAATATGCTGCTTATAGCAATCTTTTGCTTGCAAAATTAAAAGTTCAGCAAGGTGATCTCCCTAAAGCACAAGCGCTTCTTAAGGGCATAGCTGCTGGAACCGATAAAGAATTAAGTAACGTTGCCAAAATCAGGCTGGTTCGTTTAATGTTGGCCAGTGGCGAATACGAGCAGGGTTTACAATTAATTAACGACGTTGATCCTGCAACCTCATCCAGCTTTTCAGGCAACTATGATGAATTAGTCGGCGATTTGTATGTGGCTCTGGATCGTTTGGATCAAGCGCGAAGTGCTTATCAAAAAGCCTTGGAAAACGGCTATAAGTCGCCGTTACTGCAATTTAAAATTGATGACTTGACCTCACCAGAAAAAGTAGAAGTTCAAAAATAATGCGCCTGATTACGCTTTTATGCTGTTGCTTAACATTGGCAGGTTGTGCTGCCTTTGATACCCTCGACGAATCTATTTCGGGCATTTCCAATTATTTTTCGGGGGGTGAAGACAATTCTGATCCACCCGCTTTATTGGTTGAGTACATACCTGAAATACAAATCGAAAAGCTGTGGGATGAATCAGTCGGCGTAGGTACGGATGAACAATCTTTAAAGTTGGTGCCATCCATTGGCTTTGGCAAGATACTGGCGGCAGACCGTGATGGTTTGGTGCAGGCCAGAGATCTAAGTACAGGACGCTTGATTTGGGAAGCAAAGGTGGATGTGCATTTTTCCGCAGGCCCCGGTCTGGGGGTAGGTACCGTCATATTAGGCTCCAGTGATGCTGACGTGGTTGCCTTGAATAGTGAAAACGGTGACCTGCTTTGG
>CAIMDR010000264.1 GCA_903839795.1 uncultured Methylococcaceae bacterium
ATGTCGCTGTATGTCTTGCAGGGTCTTTTGCTCGGGATGATATTTACTGATAAAAAACTCAAATAACTTTTTGGCTTGGTTTGAGCTGTCACAAACCACCATACCGCCCAGGGTATGGTCGCCCAGCCGGTTTCGGCTTTGTACAAAGTCATCAATAATATAATCAAGCAACGGCTCTACAAACTTTTCATGGGCATAAATAACCCGTTTATCGGTGTTGCCTTTTAAAATTTCTATTTCTTTTAAGGCTTGTTGTAGTTCCAGTTGGTATTTGGTTTCTATGCCTTCGCGTATTAGTTTTAAGGTATAGCCGTCGGCAATGGAGGCGTTGTAATAATATTTGTGTATATAATCACCAAAAGTATCACGAGAGCGTCTGTCATTGGCGATGAGGGGTGTGCCGGTTAAGCCAATAATAATGGCATTTTTGTCTGAGTTAATCAGATTGGCCAGAAAACTGCCGGTCGGGTTGTAACTGCGATGCACCTCGTCCAAAAAGTAAATCCGTTGGCTGCTAATGTCATAATCATTGACTTTGAGCACATCGCTATCGTCTTTAAACTTTTGAATATTGACGACGGTAATTTCCCGTTTGCCGGACAAGTTGTGTACGGCTTGTTTTAACCTGAAATTTTTAACCAGCTCTTCTTTAGAATTAATGCCATGCACGATTAAGCCGCGACTGGAAAACTCGCGCTTGGCTTGATCCATTAAATCAATACGATCAACAATAAAATAAAACTGGGGTACGATGGATTTTTGTTGAAAATAATCCGTTAAATAATGCACATTGTAAAAGGACAAGGCCGTTTTACCGGAGCCTTGCGTATGCCAAATAATGCCTTTTTTTACGCCACTTTCAAGCGTGTGCTTGATGGCTTGGGTGGCAAATAATTGCGGATAACGCATGATATGCTTTTCAAGGCCTTTAGGCTCTTGAACATAAGCAAGGCCATACTTTAACAGCAGGGCCAACCGGTCTTTGCAAAATAATGACGTTAACAGCCGGTTGGTGGGTGAGTTGGGGTTTTTATTGGTCTTAAATTCGGGTGTGTTTTTGATGGCGGCAAGATTGGTGTCTTTTAAAACGTCATTCTCCAGCTCGTTATCTTCCGGCGCTAATAAGGTCAGTAAATCCAACGCTTCTTCTTCCCTGAAACAATTAAAGTTGGCGTTGGAATAAGACGTTGAAGCATAAAAAGCGCCCTGAATGGGCTCAATAGATTCCAAGTCGTATTCCATATTATTGGAGAAGACCAGAATTTGAGAGATATTGATAAACTTGCGAAATTTTTTATTTTTAAAGCGGACATTAATTCTGTCCCTTTCTGCCAGAATGCCTTCGTGATTATTGGGTTTTTTAACCTCGATAAACGCCAAAGGCATACCGTTAATCAATAGCGTTATGTCGGGGCGAAATTCCTCATCGCCCTTTTTGTAGGTCAGTTCAGTCACAACATGAAAGACATTATTACTGAAGTCTTTAAAATCAATCAGCTTAATGCCGGAGGTAGCAGTAAGCAAGTGGTAAAAGGCCGCACCCAAATCTTCATTTTCCAAAACCAATGATACATTTTCAAAGACTTTTTTAACCGCATCCGCATCGGTGTCAGGATTTATGCTCAGAAGGCTTTCTGCAAAAATATCAGTGAAGATATTGGTGCTTTCGTCGCGCTGTGTGTTGGTCAGGGATAGATAGCGATAACCCAATCTGCATAAATGCAATAAGGCAGGAATTTTTACTCTTGAGTTTTCGTTGAAGCTCATGCCAATTTTTCCAAAATGTATTCAGCGGCTTGATTATATTTTGTTATTTTCAAGTATCATACCAAAGAACGGCACGACGGGTCGATTTGATAGTCTTGGAAGGTGGTCAGTTAACGCGGAACCGTCTTTTTGTAAAAGCTAAAGTTACGTTATTCTAATTTGAATAACGAGGAAACTTGTACGAGACGGTTGTGCAACTTTACTTTTAAAATCCCTCACCCTATTTGCCAAAAGTGGCAATAAGCTGTCTAATGGCTGTTTTTTTGCGCATGTTTTTTATGATTCCTACTGACGTTCACACTGAAATTATGCAGCGCTTGGCTAAAACCGAGCGCGAAGAAGGCGTGCGCATTTTGCTGGCGGTTGAATCCGGCAGCCGCGCGTGGGGCTTTGCTTCTGCCAATAGCGATTTTGATGTGCGGTTTATTTATGCCCGTCCAGCGGATTGGTATCTTGCGGTTGATCTTGAAGAGCGGCGTGATGTTATTGAATACGCCATCACGGATGATATTGATCTTAATGGCTGGGATATAAGAAAGGCGCTGCGCCTGTTTAAAAAATCGAACCCGACCTTTGTTGAGTGGCTGCAATCGCCTTTCAAATACACCGAGGTCGGTACGTTTGCGGAAAGTGCCAGACAGCTATTGCCTTTAGTGTATTCGTGCGAAAGCGGGATTTACCATTACCGCAGTATGGCAAAAACCAATTATCGTGGTTATTTACGTGCCGACTTAGTACCCATCAAGAAATATTTTTATGTGCTGCGTCCGTTGTTATCGGTGCGCTGGCTTGAGCGTTATGGCACGGCCGCACCTATTGAGTTTGCAAAATTACTGCATTTGATTGACGGTGAAACTCAACTACTGGCTGATATAGAAATGCTGCTTAAAAAGAAAAGTGTCGCGCTGGAGTTGGAATATTCCAACCCCGTGGCAAGTATCAATGCCTTTATTGAAGCAGAATTGGAGCGGCTAAAATCCAGGGTTCCACTACGCGAGCAAAAGCCGGAGCCGCTTTGCCAACTTAATGCGCTGTTTCTTGCTACGTTACGAGAGCCTTGGGTTAACTGAAAAACGAAAGTTTTTTAAGCCTGATCGACAGCGGATTATTTTTACTCAATTTCACTTGGAGCCAAACTAACTCAGACTGACGGTATAGAGACCTTCATTGATTAAGCGACATTATTTTCTGTAGGGAGTGCCG
>CAIMDR010000265.1 GCA_903839795.1 uncultured Methylococcaceae bacterium
AAACATGCTGACTAATGTCGTTAAGTTAAGCACCTTTTGGGAAGATAAACCGTTGGCTGAGCGGGGCTTCGTTGGCTGAGCGGAGCCGAAGCCGGCAAAATCGCTTCGACTCCGCTCAGCGAACGGCTTAATTTAATGAGATTGATATGCTGACTATTATACAAATTCCTGTTTTAACGGATAATTATATCTACGTTCTTCACGATTCAGTATCGGGAGAAACAGCCGTGGTTGATCCGGCCCTTGCACCGCCGGTTTTGGACGTGCTGGCGGCAAAAAGCTGGCAATTGACTTACCTTCTAAATACCCATCATCATTGGGATCATGTGGGCGGTAATCTGGAATTAAAGCAAAAAACCGGTTGCCAAATTATTGCGGCACAAGCCGATTGGGAGCGAATACCGGGTATTGATAGCGGTGTTGTTGACGGTGATATTATCTCGTTGGGACAGCATCAGGTCAGGGTTATTGAAACGCCAGGCCATACCAGTGGGCATGTTGTTTATTACTTTGCCAACGATGAAGCGCTGTTTTGCGGCGATACTTTATTTGTGATGGGATGCGGCAGATTGTTTGAGGGGACAGCAGAGCAACTATGGACATCATTGCAAAAGCTGAAAGCCTTGCCACCCGCAACCCGAATTTATTGCACGCATGAATATACCCAAGCGAACGGTCGATTTGCTTTAAGCGTTGAACCGGATAATAAGCACACGCAACAAAAAATGCGTGAAGTGGCGCAATTGCGGTTGAACAATAAATCCACAGTGCCTTCGACTATCGGCGAGGAAAGTGCAACCAATCCATTTTTTAGGGAAGACAGTCTCAGCCTGCAAAAAAACCTGGGGCTGGAGAATCAATCACCGGTGTCGGTTTTTACAGAGCTTCGAAAACGTAAAGATTCGTTTTGATCAGATTTGCTTGTTGATTTAAAAAATTGTCCACGAAAGACACGAAAATCACGAAAAATCTAATAAATTAATTATCTCAACTTTTCTCGTGTCTTTCGTGGATTGAGTCTTTAGGTCGCCTATGCGGAAACAGTAATAACCGGATTTTAAAGCGTTCCTGCCAGCTTCAATAATAGCGCTGTAATAAGGGTAATCTGCAATAAACCAACACCTACTACCCAGCGGATTAATTCTGCTTTAGTTTCGGCAATATCACGCTTCAATTCAGACTTTACCAACTCAATTTTTAATTCAATCTCTTTTATTCTTGCGTCCAAATCTTTATTGGTGATGACATTCTCCAAGCAGTAAGCAGTAAGCAGGATGGGTAGAGCAACGCGAAACCCATCGGCAGTTGATTTCGATGGGTTTCGGTTATGTAAGTATTCACCTCCCCCTTTGAAAAAGGGGGATTGAGGGGGATTTATCTAATAAAATCTCCCCTAACCCCTCTTTGTTAAAGAGGCGGACTGAATAATTACTCGGCTATTGCCTCTACCCATCCTGCTTTAATATGAAATTGTTAGCCTTTAGGTCGCATGTGCGGAAACAGCAACACATCACGAATTGACGGCGCGTCGGTAAACAACATCACCAAACGGTCGATACCAATGCCTTCGCCAGCGGTGGGCGGCATACCGTGTTCCAAAGCGACAATATAATCCGCGTCAAAGTGCATGGCCTCATCATCCCCGGCTTCTTTTTCTTCCACTTGTTTTTGAAAACGTGCAGCTTGGTCTTCGGCATCGTTCAGTTCGGTAAAGCCGTTGGCAATTTCCCTGCCGCCAACAAAAAACTCAAAACGATCGGTCACATGCGGGTTGTCGTCATTACGTCGTGCCAGGGGTGAAACTTCAACCGGATAAGCGGTAATAAAAGTAGGATTCATCAAGCGACTTTCTACCGTTTTCTCAAAAATCTCGATTTGTACTTTACCTAAACCGTAACCTTCCTTAACAGGAATATGCAGGTTTTCAGCGACTTTAACGGCGGCTTCACGGGTTTCAAGATCACTGGCGCTCAGGTCAGGATTGAAGTGCAGGATTGACTCAACCACAGTCATTCTGTCAAACGGCTTGCCAAAATCGTATTGTTCGCCCTGATAAGTGACCACGGTATGACCGACAACTTCTTCGGCAATGCCGCGTAACATCTCCTCGGTTAAGTCCATTAAGTCGTGATACTCGGCGTACGCCTGATAAAACTCCAACATGGTAAATTCAGGGTTATGGCGTGTCGATAAACCTTCATTTCTAAAGTTACGGTTAATTTCAAAGACCCGTTCAAAACCACCGACAACCAAGCGTTTCAAATATAACTCAGGGGCGATACGCAAAAACATGTCCATGTCCAGCGCATTATGAAAGGTCGTAAAAGGCCTTGCTGTTGCTCCCCCTGGAATCACTTGCATCATGGGGGTTTCAACTTCCAAAAATTGGCGTTCAATCAGAAACTGACGGATATAGGCAACGACCTTTGAGCGTATTAAAAACGTATTGCGTGATTGCTCGCTCATAATCAAATCCAGATAACGCTGTCTATATTTGATTTCCTGATCGGCAATGCCATGAAACTTTTCTGGCAACGGACGCAACGCTTTGGTTAACAGACGAATATCGTCAACCTTAACGCTTAGTTCACCGGTTTGAGTGACAAACAACACACCTTCCGCGCCGATGATGTCGCCAATATCCCACTTTTTAAACTGCTCGTTATAAAACCCTTCAGGCAACGTGTCTCTAGTGACATAAAGCTGGATTTTGCCCGACATATCCTGAATATGCGCAAAGCTGGCCTTGCCCATTACCCGACGGGTCATAATCCTGCCCGCCAGTTTTACCCGGACGGGTTCTGCTTCCAGTTGTTCTTTGGTCTTTTCGCCGTATTCAGCTAAAAGCTCACCGGCAACCACATTGCGGCGAAAATCAGTAGGAAAAGGAATGCCGCCACTTTCACGCAACTCATTTAATTTGCTGCGGCGCTGTTTGATTTGTTCTTGTTCGTCTTGTTGTATTTCTGACATGAGTTTTAATAATGTAAATTTAAGAAAATAATTAATGTGTGCCTGTGTTGTATAGTGCTTTTAATCGGTGCTTGTCAAGCTGCTGACACCACTAATAAAACAATTAAAGCTATGAGAATAATTTTGGTGAATAGTCATGTGAGCAGCAATCTTTTTAGCACCACTGACTTTTCGATAACCTTTGACTAACTTTTCAAGTTCTTCTGACGCATTGGATAGCTTATCAGGTTCTTTATACTTTCTATTTTGTTGTTGCCCTGCAAGTTTTTTGATATTAAAAGCCTTTTCAACCGCGGCTAGATCACCTAAAAACCAGGATTCCAGTTCATGGCAAGCTATGCGTACCAAGCTATCGCTACGTCCTGCTTGCTCACATAATTTTACCAAGTGGTTTTTAACTTCGATGCAATCGGCTCGATCTTTATCGCGCACAATGACAAACGATGTTCCCGGTGTTTGCCAGGCCCGTAATTTGATAGGTATCGATTTTTCAAGGTCTTGCTTGCCTTCATGAGGGATACAAAGAAAGGTAATATCATTCGGTAAAATTTGTGGTAACAAAACATCCAACAAGGCTTTCATTGATTCCTCTTCCAGCAAAAAAACCAATTGCTTCATTGAGGATTAAGCCCATTAAATAAACCTTGTTTCCACAAAGCTCCAGGCAAATCACCTTCTTTAATTAAATTAACCAATAGCTCATTTTCACTGGCTCGCTCGATAATTGTAACCCCCTGTTTTTTAATCAAACAAAAAATTTCATTGAGTTTAATATAATTTAAAACATCGGGCGAATGGGTTGAAATCATGACTTGTCCACCTTTGTCCGCATAGTCACGAAACTCTTCCACCAAGCCGCAAAATAAGCTCGGATATAACTGATTTTCCGGTTCTTCTACACACAACAAGGGATGCGGATTGGGATCATGCAGCAATAAAAGATAAGCAAACATTTTTATAGTGCCGTCTGAAACGTAGCGGGCAATGAAGGGATATTTAAAGGAACCATCCTGAAATCTTAACAGAATGCGTCCGTCTTCAGTATCTGTTGCTTCCACATTGGAAACTCCGGGTACTCTCTGTGCCATTTTTTCCAGAATTTCATCAAAGATCGGGCGATGATTCTCATACATAAACTGGGCGACTAAAGCCATGTTTTCGCCACGTGTTGAAAGATGTTCTGCGTAACCTGTTTCCTGGCTAGGCCTGGCATCACCGATATGAAAATCAGAAACATGCCAGCTTTCAATTAACTTACGAAAACTATTAGCCGCTTTAAATCGTTGAAATTGACCCAAGCCTTTTAGCGCCAGAATATCCGGGGAATCAACTGTCTGCTCCTCTCTTTCTTCTTTAGATTCTTTATCTTCGTAGCTACTTTCGTTGGTAATGGCCATGCCAGAACCTTTCTTAAAATCTAAAAAATGCCAAGACTTCCCTTTCGCACCGCGTCTATATTTTAGAATTTCGCGCTTAACAACGGGTTGATTATTATCCAGTTCAATAATTAATGAATAAGTGACTAAAGGGCTATGTGTGCCCTCGTCATGTTCCCGAAATTTAATTTCAATTTCAATCGGGCCTTTTTCACCACGCGTTATAACCTCTTTAAAGCCACCACGTTTTTGTAAAGCTACACGGACATTGTCTTGTAAGGCATCACGCAAGAATCCGAAAATATCAAAAAATGTAGTTTTTCCCGTTCCGTTTGCGCCAATAAAAACAGAAATTTCCGGCAGATTAGTTAATTTAATGTCTTTGAATGTTTTAAAGTTTTTAACACGCAAGGCTTCAATTTTCATAATGATTGATATTAACGGTACACAATACGTGAATAAATAGATTCCTGATGAAAAAAGCGACAGGGATTTAGTTACAAACCACTCTTCAAACTGGCCTCAATAAACTGATCCAGGTCGCCATCCAAAACGGCTTGGGTATTGCCGGTTTCCACGCCGGTGCGTAAATCTTTAATACGCGACTGATCCAGCACATAAGCACGGATTTGACTGCCCCAGCCTATATCGGATTTGGTATCTTCCAAGGCTTGGGCTGATTCGCTGCGTTTGCGCAATTCCAGTTCATACAATTTGGCTTTCAATTGCTTCATCGCGGTGGCGCGGTTTTTATGCTGCGAGCGATCGCTTTGGCATTGCACGACAATGCCGGTCGGGTTATGGGTCATGCGCACGGCGGATT
>CAIMDR010000266.1 GCA_903839795.1 uncultured Methylococcaceae bacterium
GCCGACCGGCATCATTAACATAATATTCACGATGCACTTCAAAACCGACCGCGTTTAGCAAATCAGCCACCGCAGAACCATAAGCCGCGCCCCGACCATGCCCGACATGCAAGGGGCCGGTAGGATTCGCTGAAACAAACTCAACCTGAACTTTTTTACCCGCACCCACAGTGCTTAAACCAAAGTCCCGCCCTTGGGCATGAATTTGGCTGACAATCTGATATTGGGTGTTGGGATTAATAAAAAAATTAATAAAACCGGGGCCAGCCAACTCTACTTTCATAACCGCGTCATGCTGAGGCAATGCGGCAATAATTTTTATCGCCAGGTCGCGAGGGTTTGCTTTCGCCGGTTTTGCCAGCATCAAAGCCAGATTTGATGCAAAATCGCCATGCTGTGTATCACGGGTGCGTTCTATCGATATATTTGGAATAATGTCCAGACCAAGCATACCCTCTGCCTTGAGAGTTTCAACGGCTTGTAGAATCAGTTCCTCTATTTTTTGTTTCATTGCTTCACGGCGCTAGTTAGATCGGATAAATAGCCGCCCATTATCCATTAAAACAGCCTGATTATCCATTCAAACAGCATCAATACAAATCCACCGGGTCAACATCCAGTGACCAGCGTACTTTTCTGGCCTGTTTGAGCTTGGCTATTTCAGGTATTAACACATCAAGCAATACCTGTAATTCCTTGCGATGGGTGTTTTGAAACAATAATTGATAACGGTAAAGACCGGCCCGCCTGGCCATTGGCGCAGCGACGGGGCCCAAAACCAGGGTATGTCCTGTGTTATAGGTCTCTACCAATGCAGTGACCGCCTGAAAAAAAAGCGGCGGGCTATCAACATCACCAGTCTGCACCCGTAATAAGGCCTGATAACTAAACGGCGGCAATAAGGCCTCTTTACGTTCAGCCAGTGCCGTTTTGGCAAAACTTCGATAACCTTCACGGATTAAAGTGGTTAATAAAGGATGCTCCGGTTGCCGTGTCTGCATAATGACTTTACCCGGCTTTTCAGCGCGTCCGGCACGACCTGAAACCTGCACAATCATTTGTGCCAGTTTTTCGGGCGCATGAAAGTCAATGCTGAATAGTCCGCTATCCACATCAAGAATCGCCACCAGGGTCACATTAGGAAAATGATGGCCTTTGGACAGCATTTGCGTCCCCAAGATAATATCCACTTTACCCTGATTGATTTGCTGCAAATAATTTTCCAGTGAACCTTTGCGCTGTGTAGAATCGCGATCCAAACGCACGGTTACTTTATCGGGAAATAATTCGGCCAGCACTTTTTCTACTCGTTCAGTACCTAACCCTAAAGGCGTCAACTCACCGACTTTGCAAGCCGGACATTGCTTAATCAGGCGTTGTTCCTGACCACAATGATGGCAACGCAAACACGACTCATCAAAATGAATCACCATATTGGCATCGCAGCGTTGGCAACGTGCAACCCAGCCACAGCTATGACAAATCAGCGTCGGCGCAAAACCGCGTCGATTCAGAAACAGCAAAACCTGTTCATTTTTTGACAAGATAAGGCGCATTTCCTCAATCAGTGCTTCAGACAAACCCTCACTGATTCGTTTATTTCTGATGTCCAGTAACTGCAAGACAGGCTCTATGGCATTGCCTGCCCGATCCGGCAAATGTAACAACTGGTAACGCTGCTTATCAACGTTATACAAGCTTTCCAAGGAGGGCGTTGCTGAGCCCAGTAAAACCGGAATATGCAACAACTTGCCCCGCACAACGGCAATATCGCGGGCAGAAAAACGAAAGCCTTCCTGTTGCTTAAACGAGGCATCATGCTCTTCGTCAAGAATAATCAATCCCGGATTTTTTAACGGTGTAAATAACGCAGAGCGCGTTCCCAACAAAATAGAACAATCACCTTGCTGCATTTGTAGCCAGGCGGCTTGCCGTTGATTATCGGTCAACTTGGAATGCGACAAGGCAATACTGATGGCAAAGCGTTGTCTAAATCGGTCTTCAAGTTGCGGCGTTAGCGTAATTTCCGGCACTAATACCAAAACCTGCTGCCCCCGTTCCAGTACCGTGCGAATAATCTGTAGGTAAACTTCTGTTTTGCCGCTACCGGTAACACCCTCCAGCAAAAACACCCCAAACTGCCCGAGACTGGCACAAACCGCTTCTATCGCCGCTTGCTGCGGTGGATTACACTGCAAGGCATTATTTCTGATTAACGCTTCCGGATTATTCAGCTTGGCCGCTTGCAATTCAAGTTGCACCCATTGTTTTGCGATTAATGCCTTTACCGCTGGACGCCAATTGTCATTCCATGCCGAAAGCTCAGCTTCTGAAAGACTCGCAGGACAGGATTGAAACTTTTCCAGCATACTTTTTTGTTTGGGTGAGCGTTGCAACCCGGCACTATCCGTCACTTTACCTAACTCTGTCAGGGTATAACGTTTTTCTGTTTTAACAACCACTGACTTGCCCTGCCGCAAGGCCGCCGGAAAAGCAGTGCTCATCACTTCACCCAACGGATGATGATAATAATGACTGGCCCACTTCATCAACCACAAATCTTTGGCCGATAATAATGATGGGTGATCCAGAATCCGTATGACCTGTTTTAATTTGCCGACATCCAGCTCGCTGTGCTGAACAATTTCAACCAGAAACGCGATTTTTTTACCTTTACCAAAAGGTACTTCAAGGCGTACCCCCGGCTTGACGTTATGTAAATCAATAACATCCGGAGCGAGATAATCAAATAAACGATACACGGGAACGGGGATTGCGACTTTAAAAATCAGTGCACCGTCAGTGGGCAACTTAGCCATAGAAGTTAAATTATTTTTGAGGTTTTATTGCTAAGTAACTAAGTGGCCTAAACTATTTGAGTTACCCACAGAAGCTGTGGATAACTCTGTGAATAACTTGTTTTTAAGCGGCCTTACCATCGGTTTTTATTACAATTTTGTTACTTTGAATAATTTTAAGCCAACAATTATTTTTATTCTATTTTCAAGGAGTTAGTAAGTAGTTCTTGACAGAAAAACCACTCCTGACTGTTTTCTTGTTCTGTTATTTTTAACAGGGCTTAATGTGTGTAAAAATGGTTACCCACTAAGCCTGGACAAGAGATTTTAGTTAACGCCGTACCGGTAAGGATGACGAAATGACGGACTTTTTGGCAATTGGCGAATCATTTTGCTGCTCAGTGTCCCGTCTTAAGTGGGTAGCCAATAATTTGAATCCGCCGGTGACTCGCAAAAAATATCCACCGGTTACAGATTCAAAAATTATAAAGTATAGTCTTTCAGAAATTAAATTTCCATTCACGTTGTTGTAAAATCATACAGATACCATCCCTTGAAGGGATGGTATCTGTTAGCATCGAAGTTATTTATCTGAAAATCTATAGATTAAATCTGAGAACCTGTGGCGGTTGATTTTTCTGCAAGTTGCCTCAAACCGCTTATTGGGGCTTGATAAATTTAATGGTCATTCGGTCGCTTTCACCGATAGCCAGATATTTATTTCGGTCTTTATCCTTTAGTACCAATGAAGGCGGCAGCGTCCAGACGCCTGCGGGATAATCTTTGGTATCCTTGCTGTTGGCATTAATTTCTGATTTTCCCAAAAACTCAAAACCGGCATTTCTGGCCAGCGCGATAACATAATCTTCACTAATATATCCGGATTCTGCTTTGTTATCTTGTGGTTTTAACAGGCTGTTTCTATGCTCGACAACACCCAAAATACCCCCCGGTTTTAACGCATTGTACATGGCTTTAAATACCGCTGATGCCTGATCGTTTTTCATCCAGTTATGAACATTACGAAACGTCAAAACCCTGTCTACGGATGCATCCGGCGCAATTTTAAAAACATCTGGCGGCTGTAATACCGTCAGCTCAACCTTATCGTAAACCTTGGGTTGTTTGTCCATTTTATTAACAAAAGCGTCCAAACTCTTTTTAAAATAAGGCTCCTTGGTATCCGCTGAAAAATCTGCGGCATACAGCTTGCCTTTATCTTTTAGAAAAGGCGCCAGAATTTCGGTGTACCAGCCTTCACCCGGCCAAATTTCAACCACCGCCATATTTTCTTTAACATCAAAAAATTTCAGCGTTTGTAAGGGATGACGGTATTTATCCCGTGCTTTATGTTCTGTAGATCTTTGTGTTCCTGAGATTGCCCGTTCTAAAGAGGTAAAATCCTCTGCCGCCTGTATTGATGAAAAGCTTATTGCCAGCAGCAATGCCCATAACACTTTTTTCATTAAAATATCTCAGTTAAAAAAACACGCTAAAAATGACTGGTTAAAAAGACTATACCTTGAACCTTGAACCTTTATTTTTTCTCACAATTCCAGATTTGTAATAAACTCAATGTCGCCAGTATTAAAAATGCAACCAGCGTCCAGGCCGGCATACTAAATCCCAAAAGCGTCCAGTCTACCTTGGCACAGTCGCCCGTACCACTTAGCATTAACTTAAGGGTGTCGAACAAGGGAAAGTTTTGAAACATATACTCCAATCCAGGACCACATTCCGGTACTTTATCGGGGGGTAAATGTTGTATCCAGACATGTCGGGTTGAGATGGATGCGCCTAATAAAGCAGTGACGGTTCCCAATACTGCATAACGGGTTACGCCTGTTTGCCCTGGGTTATGTAACCCGGCAATCAAAAAAACCAGACTCGTCAATAAAATGGCAAGACGCTGGGAAATGCATAAGGGGCATGGTTCCAGACCATCAACTAATTGAAAATAAGCGCCCATCCCGAGCAAGCCCATACAACCTGCAAAACCTAACAAAAACCAGATTCTCGAATTAAACTTTAGCGCTCTAAACATAGTTGGCTTCTTTTTTAAACTATCTACAACCCAAGACGGGATTTATACACCTAAAATATGGCTTGCATTTTACCACTATAGTTTTTCAGATAAATAA
>CAIMDR010000267.1 GCA_903839795.1 uncultured Methylococcaceae bacterium
CCCGGGTAAAACGTGGTATGTAAAAAATAAAATACTTTAAAATTAACTACTTAATTATTGCTAGCATTCAATTTACCCGGCTTTTTAAAGTAGATACGGAAGAGAGCCTTGTAATTCAAGGCTTAGCTCTATATTGGCCAGTTTTAGCTCAGGCAGACACAGATTTGCCGCTTCTTGAATTAACTCATTAAGGTCGGTCGCTGAAACCTGCTTGGTATTGGCTTTAACAAACTCCCGCATGCGGCGAATGATCTGTCCCGCCCTTAACGCCTGTTGCTGGGTTTTGTAGGTAACCTCAGCAAGCTTCGTCAAATCCGGACATTCAGCTTTCATCAGGTTTAAACTGGCTTGCGTATAAGTAGCAATGGCCGTTAAAGGTTGGTTAACTTCATGGGCGATGCCGGATGCCATTTCGCCCATTAGCCCAAGACGGGTAACATGAGCCAGCTGACTTAGATGCTCCCGGTCTTTCTGCTCCTGCAATTTACGCTTACTAATATCCAGCGTCGTGCTAATAAAATTGACCAACCTGCCTTGTGCATCGAGCACGGGCGAAATCGTCAATTCGTTCCAAAAAGATGTGCCGTCTTTGCGGTAATTGATTATTTCACCCGCGAATGAGGTGAGATTTTTTAGCGATCTACGTATCTCACGCACTGTTTTTGGATCGGTGAGCGGCCCTTGGATAAAACCGCAATTCTGCCCCAGGATTTCTGCTTGGCTATAACCTGTGATCAATTCAAAAGCCTCATTAGCCCATAGTATACTGCGGTCGTCACGGGCAATAAGCACGCCTTGGCTTATTTCTTTCAGTGCCACATGACTCAGCCTGAGCTTATCTTCTGACTGTTTGCGCTCACTGATATCTGTGGTAAAGCCGTGCCAAAGTATACTGCCGTCTGCTTCTTGCTCTGGCATCGAATTACCCAACAGCCAGTTAATCGTTCCATCGCCAAACTGCACCCTATATTCATGTTGCCACGGGGTTAAATTTTCTGCGGAATGTCGGATAGAACGCCACGCCTCCTCAACGTCATCGGGGTGAAGCAGGGCAAATACTTTGGCCGCATCCTCGCGGACATCTTCCGGGCTAAGCCGGTATATCTCTCGAATGCCTTCACTAACGAAAGGAAGGCTTACATGCCCATCTGGATGCAAGCGAAATTGGTAAACAGCCCCGGGCAACCGACTGGCGATTTTCTGTAAGCGCGCCAAAAGCTCTGCTCGTTGATTGTCTGCCAGCCGGGCGTGATGTTTTTGTGCCAAACCTTGCAACAAGCTTAGTTCAAAGGTCTTGACGATGTTGCTCTCAAGCAAAGACCAGGGCGCACTGCGACCACGCCATAATTCTGACCAGCTTTCAAAGGAATTTCGAGGACTCAGATGAAAATCACCCGCTTGGGTTTGCACAAGGCCTTGTTCGTAACTTGCCTGCCCATTTCACGGTACGCAGCTTCTCTTTACGCAACCACACCAGGCAATTTCGCATATCACTTGAAAATAAAGTGGCTATAACGCCGGATACTATTTCCGGATAGGCGCTGGCGGGTGCGAACTGTTCTGCCAGATGGTCACAACTGAAAACATCGGTTATTGACTGTGTACCCAACCAGTCCAAGAGCAAATCAATGGCAGTCGGTTCGGGCACTTGCCCCAGCAAATAGCGCTGCCCCTCAACGACAACAATTAACCCCGAGGCTTCGACTATACCCAAGAGATCAGCACTTAAATCACTCAGAACAGTGGCTTCTGAATGGATAATAATGGATTTAAGCAGTTTCGTTTTGATGCGTACCACCTTGTCCAGCAGTACACGTTCTTTCCTGGTTTCAATCGCTGTTATTTCTGCTGATATCATGCGAGAGATAAATACAACCGCCTCCCGTGCTGCAAATGAAACTCGCTTTGGCGTTAAATGGTGACAAGCAATCAAGCCCCATAGCCGGCCATTTTGCAACAGTGAAATCGACATGGAAGCCTGAACCCCCATGTTACCCAGGTATTCCAGATGAATCGGGGACAGGCTGCGCAGTACCGAATAGGTCATATCAAGCGGTTGTTGAGTGACCGGATTGAGTATCGGCATGATTGGAACCGCCTCGGCACCGACATCAGTAAGAATGCGTGTCCGGTTTTTGGTGTAGAGCTCTCGCGCCTGTACGGGAATATCACTGGCAGGAAACCGCATACCCAGATAGGAGGTGGCTGCTTCAACACGACTTTGTGCGATAACCTCTCCGTCCCAATTAGCTTCAAAACGACAAACCATGACACTGCCATAGCCGGTAAGCCCCTGCACCAACCTTGCGACTTGATCAAAGTAGTGAGTGGTGTCGGTATCGGTTTCCATAGCCAGTAATGAATCCTGCATGCGCATGAGCAGTTCACCTAATTGCTCTCGTTTGGGCAAGCCGCTGTCCTGACAGAATTCCAATACCCAAAACGCGTTGGAACTGTATAGATACACGTCAAGGTCTATAAACATTTGCTGATAGGTAACACTGACCAAACCGGTGGCCGTTTTAAGTGCTTTAGCGTTTTGGAGCAACTGCTCAATCTGAAGTGCTGAATCTTCCCCTATCAACTCAACCAGCGGCTTGCCAAGCACCCCTCCGGGCGGCAAATCCATAAACTGATCCATATTGGCACTAGCCTGAAGTACCGTGTGCAGGCTATCGGCACTTATAACCAATACCGCACCATGCGGCTGAATATTACCAATTTGGTGGATAGGTTCGGCCGCACACACTTGCAGAGCTTGCTCCAAGCCCAGTTTGATTACATCGTTCATGGCTTACGCTACCGTTATGCGACCTTGATGGTCGGCGTCATCAAGCACCTGATTAAATAATTGAAAGGTTTGACAAGCGGCATCCACAGCGGCCTGGCATTGCTGCTTGTCGCCAGTCAAGGTATCCGAAAAAGCAATAAAACATTGCCAGAAAGGCATTGTATTTTCGCCATAGCCGGTAAAAAAACAGCTACCGGTGTCGCGTGTGAAACCGAGATTTTTAGTCAACAG
>CAIMDR010000268.1 GCA_903839795.1 uncultured Methylococcaceae bacterium
AAGTGCCTAGCACCAGCGCCATACACAAAGCGAGTATCAGTGAAAAATGTCCCAGTTCTGCAATCATTGTTGTTGACCCTTAAGCTCTCTATACATAACTATATTTTCAATTTTCTTCACGTTTAATTTTAACTGGCTCGATTACTTATCTGTATAAGCTTGGCTTGAGTGCTTTCAAGAATAAAATCCCTTAAAAAAATACTGGCTTTTAATATTTCGACACCGATTAATTCACCATCAGCATTAAGCTCAGCAGTTATATTAGGACTTAATTCGACGCTGGCCATTTCATCTTCATCCGTCATAGCTAAATGAATGACATCTTGCTCCGGAAAATAAGTCATTTTTGGATTATTCATACGTTAATCTGCCTGTAGTTAACCTAAATTTAATTTGCTGTCGCGTAGTTGTATGAATAGTGACAGGCGTTATCTCTGTTTCACTTTCTTCATAAGGAATCATCACCCATTTACCACCCTGTTCACCAACCACTATCATACGGTGAGTTTCACTATCAAAATACCGTTCTTGAGAATAGCGAAGAATATTTTCAATCTGAATTAAATCAAAGCCACGAAGCTCAGCTCTATACTTAAGATAACCGGTAAAAATACACGCTTTATCAGACATTGTTTTGATAATACGCTTTATTTATCTTTTTTAGGCATAGACTGGTTTTTTAAGCTGCTTTTCACTTCCGGCGGCATATAATTCTCATCATGTTTGGCCAACACTTCCTCGGCAACAAAAACACCCTGTGTATTTAGCTTGCCATGAGCAACGATACCCTGCCCTTCCCTGAATAAATCCGGCAAAATCCCCGTGTATTCGACGATCACCTCTTTGCTAAAGTCAGTTAACTTAAAGCGCACCATCATTCCGTCACCGGGTCTTTCAACACTGCCTTTAATGACCATGCCGCCCAAGCGAAACAAAGTGTCTTTCGGCGCTTTATGATCCACAACATCCGTTGTGGAAAAAAAGTACATCAGGTTTTCATTAAAGGACTTTAAAGCAAATGCCGTAGCTATGCTGGCACCCAGTACCATCAAGAGTATAAGCGTTAATCGTTGTTTTCTGGCTGGTTTCATAATGGCTTACCGTTTTTTCTTTAACGCATTAACAAAAAACTGTTTGCGTTGAATAACTGGAATAATAATATTCGCAAGCAGAACCAGCAAAGTAAGACCATAAGAAGTCCAAACATATAAACCATAACCCCCCATGGCAAAAAATTCTTGCAGACTCATTGTTTGTTCTCCAACACCATCGCTTTAACCCACTGCGAATTACGCTCCCTTTGGAGCAGTTCGACACGCACCCGCTGTATCAAGGCAATCAGATAATACATCTTAAATGATAAGGCCATTAACAATAGCGGAATTAACATACTGACATGAATGGACGGTTTATCCATTTTGGTTACCGTAGGGCCTTGGTGTAGCGTGTTCCACCACTCAACAGAATAATGAATAACCGGAATATTAACCACACCGACCAGCGCCAATATAGCCACCGCCTTAGAGGCAACACGTTTATCGTCAATCGCACCATAAAGCCCGATAACGCCCAGATACAAAAACAACAAGATCAATTCAGACGTCAAGCGGGCATCCCAAACCCACCAGGTTCCCCACATGGGCTTTCCCCACAAGGAACCGGTAAATAAAGCGATAAAAGTAAAACTGGCTCCGATGGGTGCGCTACTGATAGCCACTATTTCAGCCAATTTAATACGCCAAATCAGGCCAATCGCGCCTGTAATCGCCATCACCATATAAATAAATAATGACATCCAGGCACTGGGAACATGAATATAGATGATGCGATAACTATCACCCTGCTGATAATCAGCCGGTGCCAAATACAAGCCACCGTAAAGTCCTGCGGCAGTCAACAACACAAAAATAACCACCAGCCACGGCATTAAGCGTGCTGTAAACGCGTAAAAATGCGGGGGTGATGCCATACGATGAAAAAATCGACCTACGAAATCTGGAACTAAAAACATAAGAATGCGGTTAAAGGTAAATTTAATAGTGGGAGGGAGAAAGCTATTCGCACCATGCGACTACAAGAGTATAAAGCTATAAAAAAAATAGGTAGTTAGCCAAAATGATAGTTTATCGCTCCAGATTATTCAGGTGATGCGTTATTTTACGGGCTATTGTTATTTAATACTTGCTGTTACGCAAACTATATTGAAAGCCGCGAGGTGCACCCGCTTATCAAATCAAGGCAAAGCGCTTGATACAACCATCATAGAACAATCACTATATGTAATAAAACGATATTTTCAGATTCTTATATCTTTATATAAGATGTTACCGATCAGTTAATACTCATCTTCAATGCCGCAGCGGTTGGCCAGGGAGCCAAAACCAAAGCCATCAACAAAATTGAAATCAAAATATTAATCTGGGCATCAACAGGTAAACCAGTGCCGGCTATTTCTACGGCATTGCTGGCAAAAATAAGTACCGGCACATACAAGGGCAAAACCAGTAGCGATAAAATCATGCCGCCCCGGCGCAATCCTACCGTCAATGCGACACCGATTGCGCCAATCAAGCTTAATACGGGGGTTCCCAGCAGCAAGGTTAATAATAAAATGCCTAAAGAATGGGTGGGCATACCTAAAAAAATCGCCAATAGCGGTGCAACGATTAACAACGGCAATCCTGTAACCAGCCAGTGGGCAATAATCTTGCCTAATACCAGGATAGACGCCGGATGTGAGCTTAATAAAATTTGCTCCAACGAGCCATCATCGAAATCCGAACGAAACAGACTATCCAACGACAACATCGCTGCCAATAATGCGGAAACCCAAATAATACCCGGCGCGATAGCTTGCAATAAATGCGGCTGCGCACCAATACCTAAAGGAAACAGGGTGATAACCAGAATAAAAAACAACAAGGGATTGGCGATTTCCGAACGTCGGCGCAAAGCCAACACCAAATCACGCCGAATAATGGCAAAAAATGCGTGCGATAAAGACATCAGGATAAGTTAATACGTTGCACAGCTACATCGTGCAATTCGATGTCATGGTGTGATGTTAAAACAATCATTCCGCCACTGGCACAATGTTCGGACATTAAAGTTTCAATCAGGGCGATACCCTGTTTATCCAGTGACGTAAAAGGCTCATCAAGTATCCACACGCTGTTTTTGGTAATCAAAAGCCGCGCTAATGACAAGCGTCTTTTCTGACCCGCAGACAAAGCCTGAACCAGCACCTCATCATAATCCGTCAAATGTACTTTATTCAGCGCCTGTTGAATGGAATACTGCCCGGACTGACCCAAAGCCAACGATACTTTTAGATTTTCCAACACAGTCAGTTCTTTTTTAACGCCGTCCAAATGACCCACATAAGCCATATCAGCGTAATATTGACTGTCATCAATGGCCTCGCCGCACCACAATACTTGACCGGCATCGGGTTCTCTAAAGCCGCATAAAATACGCAACAATGAGGTTTTACCGCTGCCATTTTTGCCTTCCAGCAATAATACCTGCCCGGAAACCAGCTCAAAGCTTAGCCCTTCGAACAAGATGCGATCATCGCGAATACAGCTTAAGTCAGTACCTTGAAGCCGAAAAGTTGGTTTTGCTGTCATTAGTTAACAGTCAATGCTCTCTGACGAACGGCTTCATACAGCAGCACGCCGGTAGCCACTGACAAATTAAGACTTTCTACCTGACCCAACATAGGCACCGATACCAGCACATCACACTGTTCTTTTGTTAAGCGTCTTAAACCCTTGCCTTCTGCGCCAACAACCAAGGCCATCGGGACGGTAAAATCGGCGGTATAAACAGTCTGCGCCGTTTCACCCGCCGCGCCCATAATCCATAAACCTTCGCCTTTCAGCCAACGCAAGGTACGCGCTAAATTGGTCACCTGATAAACCGGTACAGTTTCTGCGGCACCACTGGCAACTTTACAAACCGTCGGAGTAATGCCGGTGGCATTGTCTTTGGTAATAATAACGCCCTGTACGCCCGTGGCATCAGCCGTTCTAAGACATGCACCGAAGTTATGCGGGTCTTGCACGTTATCCAGCACTAAAAACAAAGCCGTTTGTGTTTCTGACAGATTTTCGACCGCTGTTTTTAAATCGCTTTCTGATAATTCACCCGGCATTTCAACTTCAATCACAATGCCTTGATGATTGTTATTGTCAGCCAGACGATCCAGCCTTTTTCTATCGACTTTTTCAGGCGTTATGCCCAAAGCGGCCAAGTCCTCAATCGCCTGTATCAGGCGCTTGTCTTGCCGTCCGCTATCAACCCAAGCCTGATGAATTTTTTTAGGGGAATAATCGAGTGCGGCTTGTACGGAGTGTAGACCAAATAATTTACTTAATTTCATTTATTGTTTTTTTATGTTTGATTATATGTTCCACCTGAAT
>CAIMDR010000269.1 GCA_903839795.1 uncultured Methylococcaceae bacterium
ATTCACAATGCAAATTTTACTTAATTGCCTGGCTACAACTTACGCCGTAAATATTCACCTCCCCCTTTGAAAAAGGGGGATTGAGGGGGATTTATCTAATAAAATCTCCCCTAACCCCTCTTTTTCAAAGAGGGGGACTGAATAGTTACCTTACGCCTGTATCCAGTTAGGAGCGTGCATGAGCTTTTTAACAACATCGACAACTCGCACCGGAATCGTTATTCAATTCCGCTCTGGGAAATTTTCAATAATTAACGGCGACTTAGCTTTTTAATAGGGTCAAGATACCTTTAATGCCAACCACCGTATTGCGTAGTCGGATCACCTCGCCAACCAGTAGTGGTTTTATTGGCATCAGGCGTGTGTACGGTATCTTCCGCAGCTCGGATCATATTAGTACGCGTGTACCCTCCGATTGCTTTTGCCGCTTTAGCAATCGCCGTTGATGAGGGATTAATAAAATATTTCGTAATCCTGTCATCAATAACAACGGTGACCAGTTTTTCCGCGCTTGAGTCAGAAGAAAATGTTAACAGCATTGGCAAAGCTGTATTAGCTGGAATTTCCACCCGGAAATGGCTATTGTCCACAGCCACATGAGTAATGAGATGACCGTTTTCATCAGTTACTTCCACCATGCCCGTTTTAATTACACCTTTGTCATTGCTAACAATACCCTCTATAAAAGTCGCTTGTGTGTATTTTTTTGTTATAGATTGACTCACTTTTTCAGTTTTTTGACCTTGATCGCAACCAGTGATCGAAAAACTGCTTAAGGTCACCAGCAGTAACAAAAATAAAATCTTGTGCTTCATAATAGCTCCAAATAATCCATAGTATTGTTGTAAAGTATGCTGAATTAAGTAACTAATCATATTTCTTTTAACCTTTGATACTGGTAAGTATTCACCTCCCACTTTGAAAAAGGGGGACTGAGGGGGATTTATCTAATAAAATCTCCTCTAACCCCTCTTTGTCAAAGAGGGGGACTGAATAATTACTGATACTGCAGCCATTCAGAGCATATCAAACCACGATAAAGAAACAACAGCTTACGATGGAATGAAAATATATTCGTCCGGCTAATTTTGTTAGGTAATAACCGGTTTTTTATTAATTTCACTTTTTAAATAATATACCCTCTATGAAAAAAAGCCAAAAGCTGTGATCCACAAACCTTGCAACATCGACTAAAAAAAGATAAAAGACATGAGAAAAAGTTAGAGAAAGCGGCAATTCGTGCATACAAAGAAAAGAAAACCGATCTAATCCATCAAATTTATACCACCGTCCCCCATCATTTTCCTCAGTTGTTTGATTGGATGCGAGAAGTAGATGATCCGCGTAAAAAAGCATCTTCACTGGAGTTGGCGGCGCATTTGACCGCTTGTCTCGCCATGTTTATATTTAAAGCAGGTTCCCGCAACGAATATAATCAAAAGCGGGCTATCAAATTTAGGCGGGACAAGCAGCAAGGCTTAACCGTTCGCCCTGAGCTTGTCGAAGGGTCGTTCATGGTTCGACAGGCTCACCACGAAAGGCTTAACTTTAAATTGTCCCGCCTTAAGTGGGTAGCCATAAAAATAGAGCACAGGTACTTCGTCCATATTACTGATTTGCCTTTGAACAAGAAAAATGTTCTGATTGCACTCATAAAAAATCCTGAGCCTGTTTGCCATATAAATCCCATAATCCCATCATGCTGACAGCGACCAGGCCACCGCCAACCCAGCGTTTAAAAAGCAAATCATTGCGCATAATCGCGTTATGCGCTTTCAAGCCCAGGACATGCCCAATGGCGGCGACCGGTAGAAGCATCAGTGCCGTTAGAAAATGTAAATCAACGGATAAGGCAATAAACGTTGTCATTTTGATGCTTACCAAGATAAACCATAACACAAACAAAGTGTCCCGTAATTGGTATTTACTGACATTGCGCATATAAACAGCCACCATCAAGGGTGCTCCGGTCAAAGACATGCCGGCAATGTAACCGCCTAAAATAAGCAGCCCCCTATCTGCCCAGACATGACGACTTTCAATACCCCGATTGAGTAACCAGGTAAAACCATAAAACAAGGTGACCGAATAAATGAAGCTATTCAGCCAGAGAACAGGCAGGTTTACCAGTCCAAAAACCCCTATGAGCGCAGGAGGAATAATGTAAACCGAAGAGTGGCGCAAATACTTCCAGTCGACATTATGCAAGTGGTTAAGTAGGGTTAAACCGGAAAAAAACAGTAAATGCACACCAATGATTGGCAACCATAAAAGCGGATTGTTCTGTACAAACAACATCAGCGGTAATCCTAAGGCGGCACCGCCAAAACCAAGCCCTGTCCTGACAAAGCCGGTCCAAATAAACACCAAGGCAATGCAGCAATTCTCATTATGGCCAAAACCTACCCTGTTTCAGCTTTCGGGGGAGCAAGCGATTCGACTTTCCGGTTTATAAGACCAGCCTTCCAGCATGAAATCGAGCAGGTGTTCCCAGCTATCGAAGCATAGGTAGGTCGTC
>CAIMDR010000270.1 GCA_903839795.1 uncultured Methylococcaceae bacterium
ATATTTTTAATAAAATTATTTTTTAGAAGTTTAGCATTAAATGATTAAAACTTTATGAAAATTAAATTTTATTGGTATTAAAATAAGGCAATATTTTTTTAATGTCGATAAAAAATTACTATTTTTATTGTTATTACTGCCCTTTTATCCATTAACTCATCTATGACTAAAAAAAAAACACACCGACGGAATAGTTTTTCCTCTGAGTTCAACGCTGAGGAAGAGGATGATTTTATTTTAGCTGATTTGGATATGATGCGGGATAAAAAAGAGCCAACCGTTGTTCCTTTGATGCATTTTACTGACGATGACGAAATCATCGATAGCTTACTGGTCAACTCAGGATTTGAGGTCAAAGATGATCTTGAAGAAGATGATAGGGACGTAAATGCCCGAGTGATTGATGCTATAGATCTGGCTGATAAATTTTCAGATTTTGATCAGTTTATCGTTGAGTCTGTTGAACCCGCTCAACAAGACAGACTAACAGCCGTTGAAGAAATTCAGGATTCAGTTATTCATTCCAGGACGGATTTTGATGAGATGCCGGATGAAGATGCCATCGACAGATTGCTGGTTGATGCGGGCTTTGATGATCATAATGAACCTGAAAAAACTGATGACAAGTCAGATGTTCAGTGGCTTGATGATGGTTTAGAATTTGCTCGGCCTGTTATTGAGTCTGTTGAATCGGCAGAGCAAAATAAGCAGATAGAAGTTGAAGAAGTTTCGGTTTTTACTAGTCATTTTAGCGCTGATTTTGATGAAAAACTGATTGAAAATGTTAATGAACTATTGGATGAAGACGCTGAGGCGTCTTATACGCAGGCGATTGATCATGTCAGTTGGGCTAATGAATTTAAAAAACGAAGTGCAGTAGCAACTGATAATGCTATTTTTTATTCTATGGACAGTGAATATGTGCTTGACAATGATCCTCTTAACGCTTTTTTGTCTCAAGAAGAAAATCCGGGAAAAGTGATGCCAAAACCAGCTATTAACCAGGCAATTTATCCGCAAGAACCTTTAAATAATGAGTCAGAAACAACGGACTTTCTCTCTGTTGTAGCCGAGCAGGAAAGTATTAAAAAGTGGATAAGCGGCTATGAAAATAAAGTTAAAAAAGCCGGGTTTATCACTTACGCTTCGTTGATTTTTGGTATGGTAGCCTTATTGTTGGCAGTGATTATGGGCATCATCGTTTCAAGTGTAAAAAATGATGTGTCAAAATTAACCGAACTGGTTTCCATGCTTGAAGAAGATATGAGTAGTATTTCTGAAAAAAATGCTGATATGGACATAAACAACAGTGAATTGCTTGGTGAGCCATTAAATAAAAAGGTTAATAACGTGGCAGGGCTTGATAATTCGAAGGCCATGACCGCTGTGCCGGAAAATATAAAGCGTTCGGAAGCAATAGACGAGAAAGTGTCGTCCAAAAAGAAAATGGAAGTACAAGAAAATGGTAGTGATCAACCACAATTATCATCTGATTTGTCAAAAAGTAATCCGACGGGGGGTGTTAAAAAACAGGCAGACCTCAACAATTCCAGTGATCAAAAAAAGAGCCGGATACCGGTTATAGAAAAGAAAAAACCAATAACCGTCTACAAGAAAACAAATGGCATCAAGGTCGCTTCTGGTTGGTCTGTTAAGCTGACCACTTATAAGCAACTGAGTGATGCTAAAAGAAAAGCGGATCAATTATTGAAAAAAGGCATTCCGGTTAAAGTGACGGTCGTTGATATTAATAACTCAAAGTCGTATCAACTTAATGTGGGTGGCTTTAAAAATAAAGAGAACGCGGCTTTGTATGCCGCTAAAATAAAAAAATCACTTAATATAAATGCTGTTTTAGTAAAGTAATATTGAGTGACAAGGCTATTGTGATTATGAGCAAACAAAAATTGGTTGTCGCGGTTTCCTCCAGGGCTTTATTTAATCTGGATGATTCACATACGATATTTGAAACCCAAGGCAAAGAGGCTTTTTGTCATTATCAGATAGAACATGAAGACGAAATATTGACGCCCGGCTACGGATTTTCTTTGGTTACGAAATTACTGGCTCTGAATGAGAGTTGCCTTGATGATCCCTTTGTTGAGGTCATCTTGTTGTCTCAAAATAGTGCTGATACAGGCTTACGAATTTTTAATTCCATTGCCCATCATGGCTTGGCCATTACCCGCGCCGCATTTACCAGCGGCTCATCACCTTACCACTATATGTCTGCATTTGGAGTGCATTTGTTTTTATCAACTAATGCTGATGATGTTGTCAAGACACTGGATGCCGGTTTTGCAGCGGCGACCATTTTATGCGGCTCTTCATTGATTAACACGTCCAGCCAGTTGCGTATAGCCTTTGACGGAGATTCGGTACTGTTTTCGGATGCGTCAGAACGTATTTATCAACAGCGAGGCTTGGCTGTATTTGCCGAAAATGAACGTCATGAAGCAAAAAATCCGTTGCCTGGCGGCCCTTTTAAAGATTTTTTGGGGGCTTTGCATTATATTCAAACCCAGTTTGATTCTCAAGCATCACCCATCAGGACGGCTTTGGTAACGGCACGCGCAGCCCCTGCTCATGAACGGGTGGTTAGAACATTGAGGGCTTGGGGGATTCGTATCGATGAAGCGCTATTTTTAGGCGGGATGTCAAAAGGTGCTTTTTTGAAAGCCTTTGGTGCGGATATTTTCTTTGATGATCAAAGGGGGCACTGTGACTCTGCCGCCCAGCATGTCGCTGCTGCCCATGTGCCCCACGGCATTAGCAATGAGAATCCACTTAAAAGTTGAGTCTGGCCAAACCGGTTATTCAGAGGTTTTTAAATGCGAGAGTCGATTTTAAGGGGTTTGTTCCAAGTCGACCAGATACACATCTTCGATTAACTTTTTTTCTGCCTGAGTAAATTTAATTCGTGCGTATTTTTCACGTCGATCAGGTAATCTTCGCTTGTCAGTGCGTCTTTCTGTGGTGCGACGATTAAACTGTGGACAGTCGGCAGGGTGGTTGTTTATGGTTTTTAACCCTTCAGGTGAGCCAAATTCCTTAGTAACCTTGCGCCGTTCGGCTATACGTTTTGTGGTTGATGATCTTCGAGGGCTTTGCCTTAAATCGATGATATACATTTTTTACTCCTGACTTTAAAAAGGGACGATTAATTGTCCCCCTTGTTAAATAATAGAAGATGTTTTCATAAAATACAAAATTGAGATAAAAATTAACCTCCAATATGCGTTAGATACCGGTCATTAAGTCATTAAAAATAGTATACAGAAGCGGGGTGCGCATCGCGCACCATAACCATGGCAGAGTAAAAAACCAATAGGTGCGCGATACGCACCCTACCACTAAAAATAAAATCCGTTGAAATCCGTATAATCAGTGTCATCCGTGTTCTATAACCGACTTTAAGGGGTTTTTGGTGTCGGTTAAAGTGATCTTGCCAAACGATGCAGCGCTTCACTGCCATGATTAAACAACGGCCAGCCATCGCCAGGTAGAACCGCTTTAATACCGGGCAAGTCGGCAATACGCTTGATTGAATGAATGGCCTTGTGTACATCAGTGAGTTTTGTTTCCGGAAGCATACATAATTCACCGCCGAGTTGGCAACGAATTAAATCACCGGTTATCAGGGTGGTGTGCTCCAAAAGTAAAGCGAGTTCTCCAGGCGTTTTAGAGCCTTCAAGTTGATAAGCGATCAATCCGGGCACAATTTCTTCATGATCGTGAAGCCAGCGATCACAAACAATAGGGAAGGTGTTTTCTTCACCTGACGGGCCATAAATTGGGGCACCGGTGCTGCTGGCAATATGTTCGGCATCACGACAATGGTCACTGTTGGTAATGATAATAAAATTGACGCCGCCCAAGCGTTGCAGATGGCTATGGTCATGTTCTGACATGGGCAGCGGATCTATTAAAACATTACCGCCGTCACGTACCCAAAGCACACTATGAAAATCCAGGTTGCGTTCCTTGTTAAACTCTGACCACCCGAATAAATCTTTTCTATGTAATTGTTTCATTCGAAATATCCTCGATTAATTATGCCTGTACAATAGACTTTTTCGACAATATAAGCAAGGTAAGGAGTGCGCATGAAATAACTTCGGCACCTTTCTCCCTCTCCCACCGGGAGAGGGTTGGGGTGAGGGGATATATAAATGGTCAGGTTATTTCGTGCACGTTCCTAAGTACTACGCGCTGTCACTGAGCGTCTTTTTACGACGCTCAACATTGTCCAGAAAATGACGGCGTGTTTTATCATCAACTTGTGTCCAGAGAGTAATTTCATTGATGGAACGAAAACAACCCTGGCAGATAGTGTCATCATTCAGATAACACAAACTGATGCAGGGGGACGATATATTATCTGGATTTGAGCTCATTGAAAATTTTTATTGTTTGTCGGGTAGAGATTTCTATTATATCTTTTGCCAATGAATATTCAGTAAACCCATATAGCTGTTTTAAAAGTTCATTATCAGGATTTAAATCGCGTAGCATGCTGAGCAGTTTTTCAGCATCGCTGCATTTTTTTTTGCTCTAATAATGCCAACACTTGCTGACATTGCCTGTGGATAATAAAATCACGAAAAACCAGTGCTGTTCGGGTTTTCTTAAGATTGACAGACTTGGTTAAGGCCAAAATAGCCATAGACGATTCACGCATCGCCCAAAACTGCAAGGCATTGTTTAACCAATACTTTGCCATGTGTTCGCTGCCAAGAACGCTGCTTAGATCAGCCTGACAACGAGGACAGAAAATGGCCTCCGTTAAGCGTGCATTGCAGCAAGGGCAGCGATCCATCAGGATTCCAAATAATAAATAATATCAGTTAATTTTACCACCGCTTCTTGCAGGCGGTCATCAAGTCCGGCTTCGATACAGGTGTTTATGTCTTCGATTAAATCAATCATATCCTCTTTGTCTTCAGTTGAGGTTTTATCAAACAAGGCTTCTGCTTTGGCGATCAGTTTAAGAGCCGCTGCAATTTCCGGGGATTGATGGCTGTCAATAACACGACCGGCTTCATTTTGTCCGAACAGCGTATTGATGCGGTGTTTGGCAGAATCCAAATCGCCTTGTTCAAAACGGGAGATAGCATTTTTGATGGTAATGGATTTTTCCAGGCCAGTTGCTTTTTCCTGTGCTGAAACCTGAAGCAACCCGTTAAGATCAAGCGCCAAGGTGATGGTGATAACGTTACCGGCCTCGACATCCTGTAACCCTTCAACCAGAAATTCGCCAATTTTTATATTGTTCAAAGCATCAGGATCTTCACCTTGATAGACTTTTACACTAATGACTTTCTGACCATCATGATTGGTTACAAAAGCTTCGGTTTTACGATTAGGCAGAGCGGTATTTTTGTGAATAATAGGGACATATTTAAACGGATAATACTCGTCATTCAAATAACCTATCGCACTGGTGCCGTAAGTATAGGGCGTGATGTCGATTAACACGGCATTGACATCTTGTCCGCTAATCATGGCGGCCTGAGTGGCAGCGCCCATGGCGACACATAAATCGGGATCGACTTCGCTGTGCGGTTCAAAGCCAAATTCATCAAAAAGTCGTTCACGAATACACGGTGTGCGCGTTGAGCCGCCCACCAAAACAATTTCGTCAATGTCTGCGGGCGTTAATTTGGCGCCTTTCATGGCGATATGCACTGCATCTATGGTCGCGTTGATGTAGTCTTCGATCATTTCTTCATAATCGCTGCGGGACAGTTCAAAAGATAAATGAATCGCTGCGCCTTCATGCTCCAGCAAGTATTCTTCTTCAATTTTTACAAAAGGCTCATCTGAAAGTACAAATTTTGCATTTTCGGCGGCACGCGTAATACGCGCCAGTGCCTTGCTATGTTGGCGGGCATCGACGTCGTGTGTTTCTTGAAGATGATCGAGTATATGCTCAATGATTTGTTGATCAAAATCATCCCCGCCCAAATGGTTGTCACCATGGCTGGACAGCACTTCGACCACGCCGCTTTCAATATTGACGACGGAAACGTCAAACGTGCCACCGCCCAAGTCATAAACCAGCATGTGCTTTTGTTCTTGCTGATCGCCACCATAAGCCAGTGCGGCGGCAGTGGGCTCATTAATCATGCGCACCACTTCCAGACCCGCAATTTCTCCGGCTTCGCGGGTGGCTTGACGTTGAGCGTCAGAAAAATACGCCGGTACGGTAATGACGGCTTTAGTCACCGGTTGATTAAGGTATTGTTCGGCAATCGCTTTAAGGCGTTTTAGAATAATGGCAGAAATTTCTTGTGGCGCATAAGCATGTCCGGCCAGATCGACTTGGATATCTTGCCCCATCAAACGCTTGATGGACTTAACGGTACGTTCCGGGTAAACCAGGTATTGGTTTCTGGCGCTTTCACCCACCAAAATATCACCTTGATCATCAATGCCTACAAAGGAGGGCAAGATTTTTTTGTTGTTGTCGGTAATGACTACCACTTGGCCATTTTCTACAATGGCGACTTCCGAGTTAGTCGTTCCTAAATCAATTCCGATAATTATTTCATTCATAAGTTTGTTTTTTTATAGTAGGTTAGATTTTATTAACTTTGACTTCTGCAAGACGCAAGACATTTTCTTCAAAAAGAAAACCTTTACGCAGCTCCTCGACCACAATACCGTTGTCAAGTTCTGGGTTATGACTGATTTCAACGGCACTCATGGTGCGAGGGTCAAGTGGTTTGCCAAGGCAGTCTATCGCATTGACGTGATAGCGTTGTAATAATTGTTCAAAGCGTTTAAGCGTCATGGACTGGCCTTCTTTAAAGGCATCTATAAAGCGGATATCCTGTTTTTGGGAATGACCAAACAAAGAGGAAACCGGATTATAGTTTTGTAAAACACCAAAACCTACGCTGAGCCGATCATAAATATCAACCATATCCAAAAGCACCGTGCGCCGGGTTTCACTGCGCACAGCTTCGATGTGATCGTTATGAGCGGCCAGTTGGTCGGCCAGTGTTTTTTTATCCGCTTGCAGGCTATCCAAAGCACCACTGAGGGTGTCCAGAGTGGCTTTAAAATGCCTGGCTTCGGCTTTAACTTCACTTTTTAAACCGGCCATTTCACTGAGTAAAGTGCTTAAGTCAGGCGGTTCAGTGCCGAGATTTTCACTCAGGTCGGTTTGCGCCAGATACGTCTCAAATTCTTCCAGCAAGCGTTTTTTTTGTAGGTCACTCATACGGTTGTCTTTTTAGAGTTGCCGGGCATAAAA
>CAIMDR010000271.1 GCA_903839795.1 uncultured Methylococcaceae bacterium
AAGTCATTTGATGTGCCGTCAATTTTTAAACGCTTAAGGTAACGCTCAAGCCACACCGTTAAAAGGGATTTATACTCTGGCGTTATTTGTTCTGGAAGATAATAAGCGATGCTTAAAAGATCAAATATTGCTTCATAATCAGAGGACTCTATATCTAACTTGGCCAACTGGCGATAAAAAAGTGTCATGTCGGTTTCAATCAATGCCAGTAGTTCCAATAATTCAGTGCATAAGTCGCCGTCGGTTGCCGTGTCAAAGGCATTCAAGCCCAGTTTGCCCGCCATCATGGTTTGCCAGTTCTGTTCAAAGGTCAGTTTATAAACAGCCAACGCTTCTTGCAACGGCTCTACTTGCTCAATGAGCGGATAAATGGCGTTAGCCAGTTGCCCCAGATTCCAGTAAGCGATTTGAGGCTGGTTGCCGAAGCGATAACGGCGCTGTTCGACATCGGTCGTGTTGGGCGTCCAGTTAAGATCAAAATTTTCCAGCCAGCCGTAGGGCCCGTAATCAATGGTCAGACCCAATATCGACATGTTATCGGTATTCATGACCCCATGAACAAAGCCGACGCGCTGCCAATGGACAATCATTTCCGCCGTCTTTCTGCAAACTTCGCTAAACCAGGCGATATACACGTCTGGCGACGGTTTCCCTAAATGCGGAAAATCAGTGCATATCGTGTAGTCTGCCAGTTTTTTTAGCAAAGCAACATCGCCGCGTGCGGTTAAAATTTGAAAGCTGCCAAAGCGGGTAAAGGAGGGCGCAACTCGACAAACAATAGCGCCCGGTTCCGCTTTGGGATTACCGTCGTAAAACATATCCCGAATAACCGTTTCACCGGTCAGCACTAAACTTAACGCCCGCGTGGTCGGTACGCCTAAATGATACATAGCCTCGCTGCATAAAAATTCACGCACGGATGATCTTAATACTGCCAAACCATCGGCTGTTCTGGAGTACGGGGTAGGTCCAGCACCTTTAAGTTGCAAAGCCCAGCGCTCACCTTTTTTATTGACGATTTCGCCCAGATTAATGGCGCGGCCATCACCGAGCTGACCCGCCCAATTACCAAACTGATGGCCACCATAACAGGTCGCATAAGATTCCATGCCGGTAGTCAGACTGTTACCGGAAAATACTTGTGTAAAATTATCCGTTTCACAGGCAGCGGTGGTCAAATCCAATAGTTCGGCAACTTCTCTCGAATAAGCTACCCGTTGAGGATTGACCACGGGGGTGGGTTGTACTCGGGAGTAACAAGCGCCGAAAACTTGACGACGATTATTGATAGTTTCTTCATCAGCGGGTAATTCACGAATGAAGCGATTATCGAACATTAAATCAATAAGGTTGGATGGATTGGCTTGAGAATTCATGGTTGGCACGACTAGGTTGTATTAATGGGCGATAAATCTAAAAAAGGTTTAACAACAGATTAACACAGTTTTTGGGCTTCCCATGCACTTGATTTATCGAGTATGCGGTTAATTATACTATCAACACAGCTATCTTATAGTGGAGATGTCTGAGAATCCAACATGAGAAACAGATTAATTAATATTGAAACTATTTCTCACCTTTGTTACCCTAGCTAAAAATACCGGGCAGCAAGCGAGATTATCATGAAATACCATAAAATTACTATCATAGATAAGCTTGATCAGCTTCAGTCGACTTTTGTTTATTCGACAAAGTTATCCGAAGCACTTGGCGTTTCAAGGAGAACGCTTCTCAACTGGCGACAGAAGCCTGAGTCGATCTCTGCCAAGTATCGTCTGGATATTGATGTTTTGTATTGTCGGCACTTTTTGATTCCTGAATGGGATGATCCCAAGCAAACCTTTGAAGCGGTTTTGTTACCGGATGATATGCCTCACAACGAGGCGCTGTTTCTGCCCTTTTTACGTCGCTTGAGTTATGGCACGATTGAAATCGAAACGGATATGGCAAAAGCAGATTTTGATAACATTCTTGATGACAAGAAGATGCCCAAAAATATGGACAGGCAGACTTTTCTTGAAGGCTTTAATACGTTTATTACGCATAAGCAACTTTGGCAAAGGATTGTGGAGCATGGCGAACCAATGCCTATCACAGTAGAAAACATTAAGACCTTGCATGCCGATTTTATGCGGGGTATTGTTGAAAATGCCGGTTTTTTTTCCACCAAAATTCGTGTGATGGGGCAGTTAGAAGGCTTGCAAACAACTGAACCGGAAGATATAGACGAAGAAATGCACCGATGGGTTTATAAAGAGGCGAAGTGCGCTACGCTGGAAGCGATTGCCAAGGCTCATGCTTATTTTATTTTAATTCATCCGTTTGGTGATGGTAATGGCCGTGTTGGACGGGCTTTGGTTGTGGCGCAGTGCTTGAATGCCCGCCTAATGCCGCCGGTATTTGATGGTGAAAACAGGGCGATGTATTACGCTGCGATGCAACATGCCATGAAACACGGCCGCTATGCGCCATTGGTCCGTCTTTTTTATGAAGCAGCAAGTGGCTTTGATGTGACATAGTAGAAGCGAGGATAATCTAAGTTTTAAATATCCTGGATTTTCTACGGTTCGGTAGGGCGGGCACGCTTTTTGTGCCCACGCGGAATTAAAACAATGGCATGAAAATGGTGGGCAGAAAAGCGTTGACCCACCTTACATTTGGCCGGACGGATTTTATAAGTCCAGTCCCGCTAAGCGCTCTTAATTCATATTCAACTGGAGGTTTTAAGGTTCTATGCCTGGCTATTTAAGTAGTCTTCATAATTACCGGCAAAATCAACTATCCCATGGGGTGTCAATTCAATAACCCGTGTCGCCAGTGACGACACAAACTCGCGGTCATGACTGACAAAAATCAAAGTGCCGGGATAATTTTCCAGAGCCGTATTTAATGCTTCAATAGATTCCATGTCAAGATGGTTGGTAGGTTCATCCAACACCATGATGTTGTTTTTTTGCAGTATCAGTTTACCGAACATCATACGGCCCTGTTCACCACCGGAGATGACTTTAACCGATTTGTTGATGTCGTCGGCACTAAACAACAAGCGACCCAAGGTGCCGCGCAAGGCTTGATCATCGTCAGATTCTTTACGCCATTGACTCATCCAGTCAATCAATGTGGCATCTTCGGCAAAGTCTTCGGAATGATCCTGGGCAAAATAACCCACTTCCGAATTTTCTGACCATTTAACAGTACCGGAATCAGGGGCTAATTCACCGACCAGCGTGCGCAACAACGTTGATTTACCAATACCGTTCGGGCCAATAACGGCAACACGCTCACCGACGGGAATCATCAAGTTGAGATTTTTAAATAACGGTTCTGCACCATAACCTTTGCTTACTTTTTCAACTTCCAACGCTAAACGATGCAACTTTTTGGTTTGTTCAAAGCGTAAAAACGGACTAACCCGACTGGACGGTTTAACTTCATCCAGTTTGATTTTATCCAATTGCTTGGCACGCGAGGTGGCTTGCTTGGCTTTGGAAGCATTGGCAGAGAAGCGACTGACAAAGGTTTGCAGTTCGGCAATCTGGATTTTTTTCTTGGCATTGCCGGACAGTAAACGCTCACGAACCTCGGTGACCGCTATCATGTAATCGTCATAATTACCGGGATAAACACGCAGTTCGCCATAATCCATATCGGCCATGTGCGTACAAACACTGTTTAAAAAGTGGCGATCATGCGAAATAATAACCATGGTGCAATTACGCTGATTGAGTATATCTTCAAGCCAGCGAATCGTGTTGATGTCCAAGTTGTTGGTAGGTTCATCCAACAGCATAATGTCAGGATTGGAAAACAACGCCTGAGCCAACAACACCCGCAACTTCCAACCGGGGGCAACGGCACTCATCAAGCCGCTATGTTGTTCCAATGGAATATCCAGTCCCAGCAATATTTCACCGGCGCGTGATTCGGCGGTGTAGCCGTTGTATTCCGCAAACACCGATTCAAGTTCGGCGGCATGCATATAGTCGTCTTCGGTGGCTTCCAGATTAGCGTAAATGGCGTCTCGTTCTGACATGGCCGCCCACATTTCTGCGTGTCCCATCAGCACCACGTCCAGCACACGGTAGTCTTCAAAAGCGAATTGATCCTGGCGCAAATTACCGAGTCGTTCATTGGGGCTGATGCTGACGTTGCCCGCTGATGGCTCTAAATCACCGCTCAATATTTTCATAAAGGTTGACTTGCCACAGCCATTAGCGCCAATCAGGCCGTAACGGTTGCCGTCGCCTAATTTGACAGAGACGTTTTCAAACAGGGGTTTAGCCCCAAATTGCATGGTGATGTTATCTGTAGAAATCAAGGTATTGTTCTCAAGGGTAAAAGTAAAAAAACGTAATTATTCACCTCCCCCTTTGAAAAAGGGGGATTGAGGGGGATTTATCTAATAAAATCTCCCCTAACCCCTCTTTTTCAAAGAGGGGGACTAAATACTTACAAAAAAACAGG
>CAIMDR010000272.1 GCA_903839795.1 uncultured Methylococcaceae bacterium
GGTCATAGAAGGCACTGACCGGCTTCACGAAGGCAGCCTTGGTGAGATTGCCCAACAAGACGGTCAGGCCGTGGCAGCCAGTCCGGAGACCTTAATCAAGGCCGATGCCAAACCTCGTAAACGAGATCGACGTTAATCCTTATGACATCCTCAACGCAATCCCGGACGACTTTTAACCCTTCCCGCCTGTTCATTTTACGCCCGGTGGCCACCTCGCTACTCATGGTGGCGATGTTGCTGGTTGGCATACTGGCTTACCGACTGTTACCGGTTTCGGCCTTACCGCAAGTCGACTATCCCACCATCCAGGTGGTGACTTTATATCCGGGTGCCAGTCCCGATATAATGACCTCGGTTATCACCGCGCCGCTGGAGCGCCAGTTCGGGCAGATGCCGGGGCTTACCCAAATGTCATCAACCAGTTCCGGTGGCGCTTCGGTGATTACCTTGCAATTTAATCTAAATCTGGATTTGGATATTGCCGAACAAACGGTGCAAGCGGCGATTAATGCAGCCTCCAACTTTTTGCCCGCTGATTTACCGCAAGCGCCGATTTACAGCAAAGTTAATCCGGCCGACACGCCGATTATGACGCTCGCCATCAGCTCCAAAGCCTTGCCGTTATTCCAGGTTGAAGATATGGTCGACACCCGCTTGGCGCAAAAACTTGCCCAGTTACCCGGTGTTGGCCTGGTTGGCATCAGTGGCGGCCAGCGGCCGGCGGTGCGCATACAAGTTAATCACAAAGCCCTCGCGGCTTACGGCATTAGCCTGGAAGATGTACGTATCGTTATAACCGCTGCCAACGTCAATCAGCCCAAGGGCATGTTCAATGGCCCGATGCGCTCGGCGATTATCGACAGTAACGATCAACTGCGTTCGTCTGAGGATTATCGCAAACTGGTGGTTGCCTACCGCAACGGTGCACCGGTTCAGCTATCCGAAGTGGCTGAAGTGGTGGATGGCGCTGAAAATGTGCGCTTGGCGGCTTGGGCCAACGACAACGCTTCCGTGATTGTCAATATCCAGCGCCAGCCGGGCGCAAATGTCATCGAAGTGGTAGACAGTATCAAGGAGCTGTTACCCAAGTTACAAGCCTCGCTGCCACTTAGCGTTGAGGTGGTGCCGTTGACCGATCGCACCGTGACCATACGGGCTTCAATACACGACGTGCAGTTTGAATTGCTGCTGGCGATTGTGCTGGTGGTTATGGTCATTTTTCTGTTTCTGCGCAATATTCCGGCCACCATTATTCCGGGTGTCGCCGTGCCGCTGTCACTGGTAGGCACTTTTGCGGTGATGTATCTGGCAGGCTTTAGCATTAACAACTTGACGCTGATGGCGCTGACCATTGCCACCGGCTTTGTGGTGGATGATGCCATCGTGGTGATTGAGAATATTTCCCGCTACATCGAACGAGGCGAAGCCCCGTTAAAAGCTGCGTTAAAAGGCTCGGAACAAATCGGTTTCACCATTATCTCCTTAACCTTTTCTCTGATCGCCGTACTCATTCCCCTGCTGTTTATGAGCGACGTGGTCGGACGCTTGTTTCGGGAATTTGCCATCACGCTGGCGGTGGCGATTCTGATTTCTGCGGTGGTGTCACTCACGCTGACCCCCATGATGTGCGCCAAACTGTTGCGTCAGGGCGCTGTGCCTGTCCACGGCGAAACCGACAAGCCAGACGACTGGTTCGACAAACTGATTGACGCTTATGGCCGTAGCCTGGGCTGGGTGTTGCAACGGCAAACGTTGACCATGCTGGTTTTTTTCGCCACCGTCGCGCTCACCGTGGCGCTGTATATCTTCATTCCCAAAGGCTTTTTCCCGATACAGGACACCGGCATTATCCAGGGCATTTCCGAAGCGCCCCAAAACGTGTCTTTTTCAGCCATGGCCGAATATCAACAAAAGCTGGGCAAAGTGATTCTTGAAGATCCTGCCGTAGACAACCTGTCCTCGTTTATCGGTGTTGACGGCATTAATACCACGCCCAACAGCGGCCGTTTCCTGATTAATCTTAAACCGCACGCCGAACGCACGGAGAGCGCCTCTGACGTCATCGCCCGCTTAAAACCCAAGTTGGCACAACTAAACGGGGTAACGCTCTATTTACAGCCGGTGCAGGATCTCACCATGGAAAATCGGGTCAGCCGCACCCAATACCAATTTACCCTGGAGACCCCTGACCTCGAAGAACTGAATCGCTGGACGCAACGCTTGGTAAAACGGCTGGCCGAAGAACCGGAGTTTAACGAGGTCACCAGTGATGTTCAGGATCAAGGCCAGCAAGTCTATGTCAACATAGACCGCAGCACCGCCAGCCGTCTCGGCATCAGCACTGCGGCGGTGGATAACACGCTGTACAGCGCTTACGGGCAACGTTTGGTATCGACCATTTTTACTCAGTCCAACCAATATCGGGTGGTGCTTGAAGTTGATCCAACCGCCCAAAATTCGCCGGAAACCCTCAAGGAATTACGGATTCCTTCCAGTAACGGCACCCAAGTTCCGTTGGCGGCGATAGCGGAAATATCGGAACGAAAAACCCCCCTGTCCATCAACCATCTTGACCAGTTTCCGGTTGCCACACTGTCCTTTAATTTGGCACCCGGTGCGGCGCTGGGTGATGCGGTCATTGCCATCGATCGCATCAAGCAGGAAATTGGCTTGCCGCTAGGCATCCGTACCAGTTACCAAGGCGCGGCCTTGGCGTTTAAAGCATCGCTGGGCAATACCCTGTGGCTGATTCTGGCGGCCATTATTACCGTGTATATAGTGCTGGGCGTGTTGTACGAAAGTTATATTCACCCCATTACCATTCTGTCCACGCTGCCTTCCGCCGGGGTCGGTGCTTTGCTGGCACTGATAATTTCCGGAGGTGATCTGGGCATTATCGGCATTATCGGTATTATTTTGTTAATCGGCATCGTCAAAAAGAACGCGATTATGATGATCGACTTTGCGTTGGAAGCAGAGCGCAAACAGAGCATGTCGCCGGATGACGCCATTTTTCAAGCCTGTTTGCTGCGCTTTCGACCGATTTTAATGACCACCTTGGCGGCCTTACTGGGCGCGTTGCCACTTATGTTGGGTAGCGGTGTAGGCTCGGAATTGCGTCATCCTTTAGGTATTACTATGGTTGGCGGCTTGTTGGTCAGCCAGTTATTAACCTTATACACTACGCCGGTGATTTATTTATGGATGGATAGCCTGGCTCGACGTGTCTCGGGTTGGTTAAATATGAACCCACCTGAAGCCGCTGAAAACGACGGAGGCTTATAATGAATCTGTCGGCGCTGTTTATCTATCGGCCGGTTGCAACCATGCTCCTGACCCTTGCCATCGCCCTGGCGGGTACGCTGGCATTTTTAAATTTGCCGGTATCGTCGTTGCCGCAGGTGGATTTTCCGACTGTTAATGTGCAAGCCCAATTACCCGGTGCCAGTGCCGAAACCATGTCCACATCGGTCGCCACACCGCTGGAACGGGCGTTGGGACGTATCGCCGGCATTACTGAAATGACTTCCAGCAGCTCGCTGGGATCGACTTCGATTACCCTGCAATTTGATCTGGATCGTGACATCAACGGTGCTTGCCGTGATATACAAGCGGCCATTAATGCCGCCGCCAGTATGTTGCCCAGCACCATGCCCAATCGCCCGACCTATCGGCGCGATAACCCTGCGGACTCGCCTATTTTAATACTGGCACTGACCTCGGAAAGCCAGAGTCGCGGTCAAATGTACGATGTCGCCTCGACCATTCTGGCGCAGAAAATATCCCAGCTTCCCGGTATCGGCCAGGTACAGATTGGCGGTGCTGCTTTGCCTGCGGTCAGGGTTGAGCTAAACCCCAATGCGTTGACTAAATACGGTATTGGCCTTGAGGATGTCAGAAGCACCATCACCCAAACCAATGTCGCCCGTCCCAAAGGCATCATGGAAAACGGTGCGCAACGCTGGCAGATTTTAGCCAATGATCAGGCTCGCAAAGCGGCCGATTATATGCCGCTCATCGTGAGTTACCGTAACGGCGCACCGGTCACTATCGCTGATCTCGGTGAGGTGGTCGATTCAGTTGAAGATCTGCGCAATACCGGCTTAAAGAACGGTAAACCTTCGGTGTTGCTGATTCTCAGAAAACAACCGCTGGCCAACGTCATTCAAACCGTCGATCAAGTTCATGCCCTGTTGCCGGAATTACGCGCCCTCATTCCCAACACGATTGATTTGTCGGTGGTGGTTGACCGGTCGCTGACCATTCGGGCATCCATTACCGAAGTTGAACACAGCTTATTAATCGCCATTGGCTTGGTGATTCTGGTGGTACTGGTGTTTTTGCGGGATTTTCGTTCGACCGTGGTGCCGATTATTGCCGTGCCGGTTTCACTGATCGGTGCCTGTGGGGTCATGTATTTTTTTAACTACAGCCTGAATAATTTAACCTTGATGGCCTTGACCATCTCCACCGGCTTTGTGGTCGATGATGCCATTGTGGTTTTGGAAAACATCAATCGCCACATTGAAAAAGGTGTGCCGCCGTTTAAAGCCGCCTTGCTGGGAGCCAAAGAAGTCGGCTTTACGGTAATGGCGATGAGCGTGTCCCTGATTGCCGTGTTCTTACCCATTTTATTGATGGGTGGCATCGTCGGTCGTTTATTTAGAGAGTTTGCGGTGACGCTGTCGGCGGCTGTCGTGGTCTCGCTAGTCATCTCGTTAACCGTCACCCCGATGCTCTGTGCACGCTGGCTGGGTAAGGAAAGCCCTAAACATGGGCGCATCTATCAAGGCATCGGTACCGCGTTCGACTGGCTGCAAGCCGGTTATGAAAAATCATTGCGTTGGGCGTTACGTCACGGCCGCATTATGATGTTGATTTTACTTGGCACGATAGGTCTCAATTTTTATCTGTATTCGGTGATCGACAAAGGCTTTTTTCCGAGTCAAGACGGCGGTCGCTTGCTGGGTGAGATTCAAACCGATCAAGGGACTTCTTTTTTATCCTTGCAGAAAAAACTTTTCGAGTATTCCGAACTGTTGCTAAAAGATCCGGCGGTCAGCAATGTGGCCGGATTTGGCGGTGCCGGTTCCAGCAGCAATAGTGCCCGCGTCTTTATTGTGCTTAAGCCGCACAGTGAACGCGATCCCATTGAAAAGGTGATGGGGCGCTTGCGTGACAAGGTCAAACGTATTCCGGGTGCCGATCTGCACATGTTCCCTGCGCAAGAATTGCGTATCGGTGGTAGGCCGTCATTCGGCTCGTATGACTACGCCTTACAATCGGATGATTTGGGGTTGCTTCGTGAATGGATGCCAAAAGTCATTACCGCACTGTCCAAACTGCCGCAACTGAGTGATGTCAATACCAGTCAGCAAGACAAAGGTCAGCAGATTGGTTTGGTGGTTGACCGTGACAGGGCGGCGCGTTATGGCATCAGCCAGGCCATGATTGACACCACCCTTAATGATGCTTTTGGTCAACGTCAAGTGTCGGTGATCTATAATCCGCTCAACCAATATCGGGTAGTGATGGAATTGGCCCCCGAATACTGGCAAAGTTCTGAAGCCTTAAAACAAGTTTATATCAGTGTACCGGCCGTGCGCTTGCCCTCCGGCAAACAAATCGCCGCACACCAGGTGCCGTTATCATCGCTGGCCGGTTTTGCGCCGACCAGCACACCGCTATCCGTTAATCATCAAGGTCAATTTGCAGCGGCTACCTTGTCGTTTAATCTCAAACCCGGCAACTCGCTGTCTACCGCCACCCAACTCATCGAAAATACCCTGCGTGACATCGGCGTACCCGCGTCGATACAAGGCAGTTTTCAAGGTTCTGCCAAAGCCTTTCAGGAATCGTTGCGCAATCAGCCCTTTTTAATCCTGGCCGCCTTACTGAGCATTTATATTGTGTTGGGAGTATTGTACGAAAGCACGATTCACCCATTAACCATCCTGTCTACTTTGCCTTCAGCCGGGGTGGGTGCGCTATTGGCGCTGATGGTTTGCGGCACCGAATTTAGCATCATCGCCTTAATTGGCGTCATTTTGTTGATTGGTATCGTCAAAAAAAATGCCATCATGATGATCGATTTTGCCTTACAAGCTGAACGCGAGCAAGGACTGGTGGCTTCCGAAGCGATTTTTCAAGCCTGTATGCTGCGCTTTCGCCCTATTATGATGACCACACTGGCGGCACTATTCGGTGCCCTGCCCTTGGCACTGGGCAGTGGTTACGGTGCAGAGCTGCGCCAACCGCTGGGTATTTCCATTGTCGGCGGCCTGATCTTCAGTCAGATGCTGACGCTATACACAACACCCGTGGTTTATATTTATCTGGATCGTTTCCGGCTATGGTTTCATCGCCGCTTTTTTAACCGTTCCGCCTCACTAGCGGATAAAACCGCTTAGTACCGCCGAGATTTTCATGACAGTTCGTATTATCCCAACCCTTATTTATTCGCTATTAATCACCCAACTGACCGCTTGTGCGGTCGGGCCTGATTATGTCCGTCCCCAGACCAACATTCCCGTTAACTTTAAAGAAATCAAGGGCTGGAAACAAGCACAACCGCGTGATAATTTGCTGCAAGCCAAATGGTGGGAAATCTTTAACGACACCCAACTTAATAAGCTGGAAGAGCAAGTCGTTATTGGTAATCAGTCCATAGCCCAAGCCGAGGCGCAATATCGTCAAGCCCAGGATTTGGTAAGATCAGCGCAATCGGCTTTCTTCCCGACGGCCAATATTACCGCAACCACCAATCGGTTTCGTGCGGCCAGCGGCCAAAGCGTTGCAGTCAGTGGCGTTAGAAACCTTTTTGGCGCCGCCGTGGGATTGGCTTGGGAGCCGGATTTATGGGGACGTATCCGTCGCCAAGTCGAAGCCAACGAGAGTACCGCCCAAGCCAGCGCCGCGACCCTACAGGCTTTGCAACTTTCTACTCAATCGACGCTAGCCGTGTATTATTTTCAATTGCGGGCGCTGGATGCACAAAAAGCGTTGTTTGATGAAACCGTTGCGGCCTATAGCAAAACCTTGGAAATAACCAAAAATCGTTATGCGGCCGGCGTTGTCGCCAAAACAGATGTGGTGCAAGCCGAAGCCCAGCTGGAATCAGCCCGCGCTCAAGCCATTAATCTTGGTGTACAACGTGCCAATCTGGAACATGCTATTGCCGTTTTGACAGGTAAACCACCGACGGAACTGTCCTTAAGTTCAATGCCGCTGGATCTTACGCCGCCACCCATTCCGGTCAGTTTACCTTCGGAGTTGCTGGAAAGACGTCCTGACATTGCCAGTGCCGAACGCAAAATAGCCGCCGCCAATGCTCAAATCGGTGTTGCTAAAGCCGCCTTCTTTCCCACGATAAACTTGGCGGCCAGTACCGGTTTCCAAAGCAATACTTTATCAACCCTGTTTACTGCGGCCAAACGTTACTGGGCATTAGGGCCTGCCGGTGCTGCGCTGACACTATTGGATGGTGGCGGAAAAAACGCACAGTACAAACAGACGATGGATGGTTTTGATGCCAGCGTTGCTTTCTATAAACAAACCGTACTGACCGGTTTTCAGGAAGTAGAAGACAATGTGTCAGCACTACGTATTCTGGAAGAAGAAGCGCAAGTTCAGGACAAAGCGGTGGCAGCGGCTCGTGAAGCACTAACCAAAATAACCAATCAATATCAGGCAGGCCTGATCAGTTATGTCAATGTGATGATCGCTCAGACTGTCGCATTAAATAATCAGCAAACCGCCGTACAAGTGCTGAGTAATCGACTGGTCTCCTCGGTGCAATTGGTTAAAGCCTTGGGTGGTGGCTGGAATGTGGCCATGTTACCCACACCTGACGAAGCCGGTGGCGAAGTTAAATGGACGGACTTCTTGCCGTATCCGGTTAATTGAGAGGCGTGACTGACAGTAATAGATGAGCTAACCGGAACCGGGCTTGCAAAACACGGTCGGTGGCTATGAAATGACTCTGTTTAGTCATACCATCCTCATTGATTTTAAATAATGGATGCATAACATCAGTTAATAAAGCAGTTCCTGAGCAAGAAGTGGCGCTTTTTTATTAACTATGGAAGTTGAAAATAATTTTGGTGCATCACAAATTGAATCTAACTGGAAATTCAGTATGGTTCAAACAAATTTTAAGTCGGGGTTAATGTTTCACTATGATAGAAAAAAATAAACCGGTTAAAACTCAACCGATCGCCATTTTCGGTGAAGTGCTTATCGACCAATTTCCTGATGGCCTGCAAGTATTGGGTGGGGCGCCTTTTAATGTGGCGTGGCATCTTCAGGCTTTTGGTCAGGCTCCTTGTTTTATCAGTCGGATCGGTCATGATGGAGTGGGCGACAGCATCAGGCAGGCGATGGCGGCTTGGGGCATGGATCTTGAAAGCGTTCAAATTGACCCCGATTATCCTACCGGAACAGTCGACGTAACCTTTAATGATGGCGAACCCCATTATGAAATTCTGGCAAACCAGGCTTATGATTTTATAGCCGCACAACCATTGAATTTAGCAACCGACTACCGAGTTCTTTATCACGGGACGCTGGCACTGCGTAATGCGGTTTCAGCACATGCACTTAATGTTTTAAAAGGACATCATACCGGCAAGATTTTTATTGATGTTAATTTAAGAGCGCCTTGGTGGCACAAAGAATCAGTTGAGCAGTGGCTGAGCAAAGCCAACTGGGTCAAGCTTAATCATGAAGAGTTAAAGCAATTGGCACCGCAA
>CAIMDR010000273.1 GCA_903839795.1 uncultured Methylococcaceae bacterium
CCTCTTTGCCAGCTCAGACATTTTCTTTTCAATGGCAATTAGATCTTCAGGGGTAAACCTTCGTGTCTTCGTGGTGAAATGTCTTAAGTTGCTGTCTATGTGAGTGACCTTATTCCGGTCTACGCCTGTTGTTTGTTATAGCTGTTTTACCAGAATCATGCATTAAAAACTTGAAGATTAAGTTAAAAGTCTTTTCTGGCAATTACTTTGTGTTCAAGCTCATACAAAGGCTTTATCATGTATCAAAACGCCGCTTCGCCCAAGGCGAGAAAGCCGCCCACATTAACAAACCCTAGCCTCTGCAAATTGACCAAAAAAAACCGTCATTCACAAACCAGACAAACTCGGTCATTATCCCTCCGGGTAATACTGCGAAACAGCCTGCTTTTCTTTGTCGCATCTTCTGTTATAGCGGTTTATCTTTTCCGCTGGCTACCTTTGCCAACAACCACTTTTATGCTGTATCGGCATTATGAAGATTTAATTGACGATCATTCCTTTAAGCCCATTCAATATCAATGGGTCAGTGCAAGAAATATTTCCCCTAATGCTTCGGCAGCGGTTATTGCTTCAGAAGACCAACAGTTTTACCAACATTTTGGCTTCGATTTACAAGCCATACGCTCCGCCATTACCGCTTACCTCAATGGCGGACGACGACTCAGAGGAGCCAGCACCATTTCCCAGCAAGTCGCCAAAAACGTGTTTCTAACACCATCAAAAAGTTTTATCCGTAAAGGTCTGGAAGTCTGGTTTACATTATTAATTGAAATAATCTGGACTAAAGAACGGATAGTGGCGGTTTACCTGAATATTGCCGAATTTGGTGATCATTTATTTGGCATAGAAGCCGCCAGCCAACACTACTTTGGCATTCCCGCAAAAAACATCAGCCGCCCACAAGCCGCCATGCTGGCAGCCACCTTGCCCAATCCGCTGCGATTGAAAGCTGCACGCCCATCAAGTTATGTACTTAAAAGGCAGTCCTGGATACTCAGACAAATGCGTAATCTCGGTGATACGCATAACCTGAATGGTAATTATTCAGTCCCCCTCTTTAACACAGAGGGATTAGGGGAGATTTTATTAGATAAATCCCCCTCAGTCCCCCTTTTTCAAAGGGGGAGGTGAATACTTACCCTGAATGCTTTGTAACATTAACAGGGCCCGACACAAAGCTTAATTTAGCCAGTGCCCCATTAAAACGAAGTCATTTTTTCTTGATTTATATCATTATTTATTTAAAACTACCCGCATTGGTGATATGCCACGGGGCTTTTGACCTACCCGACTCACTTTAACATTGTCTTAATTGTTTTTTTTATTATACTAGTCAATTTTTAGGTAAAAATAATGTGTTTTAGTGCTGATATGTCGCTGGGGCTTGGTCTTATAGGATTTGCGGCTTCAGGCGTGACTTTTATTGATAAAACCGAAGCTTTTTGGGTGAGGTTCGCGAGAGCCTATGCCATTTTTCATTTTTCACTCATGGAGTTTATTCAATATTTTGCCTACCCGGTTGCTGACCAATGTGGCTACGGCACCAATTTTTATTTAAGCGAGCTGTCAACTTATCATATTGCCCTGCAAGCCGTTGCCATTATGCCGGCGCTGGCAACTTACTCTTCTGACAAAACTGCCCTTAAACAGGCCAGCATTTTTGGAGCGTCGCTTAGCTTTTTATTCCTGATTTGTTCTTTCCTACCCAATACCCTGCAAATTTTTAATACCACCCCTAGTTTTATTGGCAATATGGTTTCCTGTTTATTTATGGGTACTTATCATATTGGTTATCGTATATCAAGTGCGTTCGGAACCCTGGTTACCCACGGTTCATTATTTGCGTTGGCATTGAGTGGCTTTCTCTGGAAAAATAACTGGAAAATTTCAAGTTATCATTGCTTTATGGCGCTAATGACTTTATTTATGCCACAGTGGCTATTAGGCGTTTCAACCGGAGAAGCGGCCGCTATTTATTGCTTTTATTCAATCCCCATTACCATCAGTTTTATGCCGTATTTTAAAAATTTTTTCACGGTTCAATGCTACGAAAACAATCCAGACTTCTCTCTTAAAAGCTAAGGGACATTGAAAATAACTCATGAAAACAGATACGTTGTTTTTTCGTCTATTTCAACGTTGGCCCCAACTAGCCTTGGAATTACTGGATCTCCAATACAGCGGCGACAGTTACCGGTTTGGTTCTGAAGAAATTAAACAAACCGCCTTTCGAATAGATGGCTTGTTCATGCCCACTGTGGACAACCCGGAACAACCCCTTATTTTTGCTGAAGTCCAATATCAACCCGATGTTGATTTTTATGGCCGTCTTTTCAGTGAAATCGCTTTATATTTACATCTGCACAAACCTCGTCGCCCTTGGCTCGTGCTAGTTATCTATCCGAATCGAAGCACCGAAAAAGCTGCCAGTGTTGAATTTACACCGTTTATGAATTTGCCACAATTACACCGGATTTATTTGGAAGACTATCAAGACCAGTCTGAACTTACGCCGACGCTGGCATTAATGCGCTTGATTGCCAGTCATAAACAACAGACAATTACCCTAGCACAAGAATTAACCAAGCGACGCCATGAATTAGGCCCCGATGGTTTAGATTTTATTGAAACTATTTTAATTTACAAGTTACCCTATTTAAGCCGTGAGGAGATTAAAACCATGTTGGCCTTAAACGATATTGAATTAAAACAAACCCGTTTTTATCAAGAAATTGCAGAGGAAGAAAA
>CAIMDR010000274.1 GCA_903839795.1 uncultured Methylococcaceae bacterium
GCTATTTTCATAACCAAAGTGTGTAGGATAAAAATAAATGATTCGTGCAGGTATTGTAGGTGGAACGGGTTATACGGGGGTTGAGTTATTGCGTATTTTAGCCTTGCATCCAGAAGTTGACGTGACAGTGGTGACTTCGCGCACCGATGCAGGTTTAAGAGTGGATGCTTTATATCCAAGTTTGCGGGGTCATATTGATGTGGCTTTTAGTTTGCCTGATGTTGAAACTTTAAGTCAATGCGATGTGGTGTTTTTTGCGACACCTAATGGCACAGCGATGCTGATGGCTGAGCAGTTGTTGGCGCGAGGCATTAAGGTTATTGATCTTTCGGCGGACTTTAGGCTAAAAGATGCGCAAGAGTGGAGTGATTGGTATGGTATGGAGCATGCGTGTCCTGATTTAATTACTGAGGCCGTCTATGGTTTGCCGGAAGTGAATCGGGGGGCGATTAAGCAGGCTCAATTAATTGCTTGTCCGGGTTGTTATCCTACCGCAGTGCAGCTCGGTTTTTTACCGTTAATTGAAAATGGTTTGATTGATGTTAAGCATTTAATTGCGGATGTTAAGTCTGGTGTGAGTGGGGCAGGGCGTAAAGCGGAACTGGCGACTTTAATGAGTGAAACCGGTGAAAGTTTTAAAGCCTACGCGGTGAACGGGCACAGGCATCTGCCGGAAATTAGCCAAGGTTTAAGGGAGGCGGCTGGCGAGTCGGTAGGTTTAACGTTTGTGCCTCATTTGGTGCCGATGATACGAGGCATTCATGCGACTTTGTACGGACAATTGATTGCCCCGATAGATGGCGAAGCGGTTAAATTGAATGATATTCAAGCTTTGTATGAGCAACGTTATCGTCATGAAGGGTTTGTTGATGTGTTACCGCAAGGATCGCACCCGGATACGCGTAATGTTCGGGGCAGCAATAACTGCCAGATTTCAATTCATCAGCCGCAAGGACTGCAAGTGATTGTAATTTTATCCATCATTGATAACCTGGTTAAGGGCGCGGCGGGACAAGCCGTTCAAAATATGAATCTGATGTTTGGGTTGAATGAAGATTCCGGTTTAAAGATAATTGCCCTGTATCCATAATTCTTGACTATAACGGTGGGTATAGTCATAATTTAACCAACTTTAATTTATAGCGTGTTTTATTTTTATGGCTAATCCAATTATTTTTACTGACAGCGCTGCTTCTAAAGTAAGCGAATTAATTGCCGAAGAAGGTAATGATAATCTGAAATTACGCGTGTATGTTTCAGGCGGCGGTTGTTCAGGTTTTCAATATGGTTTTACTTTTGATGAAGAAGTCAATGAGGACGATACCCGTGTTGAGAACGGCGGCGTTACTGTGCTGATTGACTCAATGAGTATTCAGTATTTGGCAGGTGCTGAAGTTGATTATAAAGAAGATATATCAGGCGCACAGTTTGTTATTCGTAACCCGAATGCAACGACTACTTGTGGTTGTGGATCTTCTTTTTCAGCTTGATAATGGTAGGGCGACTGCGTGGTTGCCCTTTTTTTAAGTCGATAATCAATTATAGCCGTATTGGTTTTTAGCAAATAACGATTGCGCTTTGGTCTTGTTAAGTTGAGCTAAAGACGGTCGGGTTTGAGCTTTAAAGTCAGCCAGTACTTCGGCGTGTAGCGGTAATGACTGCGCCAGATTAAGTGTTTCCGGATTGCGGTGAACACCGTCAACTCGAAATTCATAATGTAAATGCGGACCGGTTGCCAGGCCGGTTTGACCTACATAACCAATAACGTCACCTTGTTTTACCAAGTCACCATTAACAAGACCCTGTTTGAAATCAGAAAGATGTGCGTAAACGGTTTCATAGTGCTCGCCATGTTTGACTATCATGACTTGTCCATAGCCGCCTTTGCGGCCACAGAAAATAACTTCTCCATCCCCTGCTGATTTCACAGGCGTGCCGGTTCTTGCCGCATAATCAATACCTTTGTGTGCCCGAATTCTGTTTAGAATTGGGTGATTACGATGCATATCAAAGCCAGAACTAATGCGTATAAAATCAACCGGCGTGCTTAAAAAAGCTTTGCGCATGGGGCGGCCCTCAGGGCTGTAATAATTAACGTGACCTTCTCTGTCTTGATAGCGGATGGCCGTTAAGATACTGCCTTGATTAACAAATTCAGCCGCAATAATTTGGTAATCGTATGAATTGTTGCCGGTTCTTGTTTGCTCATAAACGACCGTAAATTGGTCACCCTGATGTAAGTTGGTGGCAAAGTCGATGTCCCAGGCAAAAATATTCGTTAGCTGCAAAATCAAGTCATTTGACAATCCTGCTTTCTGGCCAGCTATTGATAAAGAGGCGTTAATAGTGCCGTGAACGCTGGTGGTATGCTGAGATGTTTCAGCGTTAGTGACTGTTGAGCGTTCGATGAGGTTGCTTTTATTTTGGGGTGTAATAAAAGAGTGAACGCGCTCCTTGTTTTCAGTAGGTTCCAAAAATAAGTCACCTTGGTCATTTTGAGTCAAGTAAGTATCTTGGGTTGAAACTGATAGCGATAGGGGTCTTCGTTCTATCTTTCGGGCGTTATAAATAGGGCGTAATTTTTTATGGGAAGCACGTGATAAATGCTTGTCGGTGGCATGTTTTTTACGGTCGGTATGCCGTGAAGCCGTTTTGACTGTCTTGGCAGAAACGTGGGTATGTTTAGGATGGGCAGGTTTAGCGTGGCTAGTCGTGGCTGTAAAAGCTAAAGTTATCCATAATAAAACAGAGGTATAAAATTTATTTTTCACAATAGGCAAACTAAGTGGTTGGGATTTATTCAAAACAAGAACTCTAAAGTTTACTAAAAATCATTTTAAGGGTTTTTTGAAGAATTTACCAATTTTAAAGGCACTATAAAAATATTTATTCAGCCAAACTGATCATTAATCCTATAATGACGGCATTTATTAAAGATTAAATTTGGAGAAAGAAATTGCAAGAAGACGTATTGGCAAGCCTTCTAAGAGGGGCTGATGAAGTTTTAGTTAAACAAGAGTTAATTAAAAAGTTGGAAGAGGGGCGGCCTTTGCGGATAAAGGCAGGCTTTGACCCGACGGCTCCCGATTTGCATTTGGGGCACACGGTACTCATCAACAAATTAAAGCAGTTTCAGGATTTAGGGCATGAGGTTCTATTCCTGATTGGTGATTTTACAGGGATGATAGGTGATCCAACCGGAAAAAATGTCACGCGCAAGCCGTTAACACGGGATGAAGTTATTGATAATGCCAAGACTTATGAAGAGCAGATTTTCAAAATTCTGGATCCGACTAAAACCTTGGTTATGTTTAACTCCAGTTGGATGAATGCCATGTCGCCAGCGGATTTGATTCAATTGGCGGCAAAGCATACCGTTGCCAGAATGCTGGAGCGTGATGATTTCAGTAAGCGTTTTAAAAGCGGTCAGCCGATTGCTATTCATGAGTTTCTATACCCCTTAATACAAGGTTATGATTCAGTCGCCATGAAAGCAGATGTAGAATTGGGTGGTACAGATCAAAAATTTAATTTATTGGTGGGGCGACAACTGCAAGAGGTTTTTGGACAGAAACCACAAGTTGTTATAACCATGCCAATTCTTGAAGGTCTGGATGGTGTGCAGAAAATGTCTAAATCACTTAATAACTATATTGGCATAGCCGATGCTGCCGATGATATGTTTGGCAAATTAATGTCCATATCTGATGAGTTAATGTGGCGGTATTTTGAGTTGTTGAGTTTTCGTCCGATGACGGAAATTAAGTTATGGCGTCAGGAGTGCGAGCAAGGCGCAAATCCGCGTAACTATAAAGTAAAGTTGGCGCAGGAAATTATCGAACGATTTCATAATGCGGCGGCCGCAAGCAAAGCACTCGAAAATTTTGAAGCCAGATTTCAGCGAGGCGCAATGCCCGAGGAAATGGACGAGTTGGAGTTAAAAGCTGAGGGGGTTGGCTATTGTATTGCAAACTTGCTAAAAGATGCCGGCTTAACAAGCAGTACATCTGAGGCTATCCGGTTGATAAATCAAGGTGCAGTAAAGATTAATGGTGAAAAAGTTTCCGATCCAAAGTTGGAAATAGCGGTAAATGCCGAGAACGTTTATCAAGTAGGGAAGAGAAAATTTGCACGAGTAAAGATAAGCACTTGACGGAATCGCTAACACCTGTATAATACGCAGTTCTTCCGGAGCAGCCGCTTTGGAAGGATTAGACAGTTTGAATAAAGTTAACACGGACTGTTGACAAGTTGGCCAGGTAAGTTATAATGGTCGGCTTCCTCGGGGTTAAGTAGTTCAGCCCTGAAGCAGGATGAAAAAACAAAACGTCGACAGGGTGTTGACAAACTGAATCGGCTCTGTATAATAGGCCGACTCAACGGGGCTTCGGTTCCACGCTCTTTAACAACTCGATCAAAATAATTTGTGTGGGTGCTTGTGGTGATTGTTAGTGCTGTTAACAAATAATCGACACAAGAACAACACATTAAGAAGTAATTTTTAACGTTTAGTTATGTAGTCGAGCCAAGATTGGCTACTCATCTTATTGAGTGGCAAAGCTGATTTAAACTGAAGAGTTTGATCATGGCTCAGATTGAACGCTGGCGGTATGCTTAAC
>CAIMDR010000275.1 GCA_903839795.1 uncultured Methylococcaceae bacterium
CCAGCCTTTAAATTCAATTTGATGCGGTAACGCCAATCTGGATATATTCGAAGCCTATGGCTTCCTTTCGTTGCTGTTTCAACTGGTTGCGGCCGTCAAAAAACAAGGGGGTTTTGAGTAGTTTTTTTATTTCATCAAAATCAGGGCTTCTAAATTCTTGCCATTCGGTGACTAATAACATGGCATCTGCGTTTTTAAGTGCTTCGTATTTACTGTCAACATAACTGACGTTGTTATTGCCTTTAAGGTAAAAACTTTCTGCCTCGTGCCGTGCTTTAGGGTCGTAAGCGACTACTTTTGCGCCGTGTGCCGTTAGGATATTAATAATGGTAATGGCCGCAGCGGCTCGCATGTCATCGGTTTCCGGTTTAAATGCCAGTCCCCAGATGGCAAGGGTTTTACCGGTTAAGTCTGTCCCCAAACGTTGGATAACTTTTTGTGCCAGTACGGATTTTTGATCGGTATTAACGGCTTCGACCGCTTCTAATAATCGGGGGCTATAACCGTTATTTTTAGCGGTTTTAACCAAGGCTTGTACGTCTTTTGGAAAGCAACTGCCGCCGTAACCACAGCCCGGATAGATAAAACTGTAACCGATGCGGCTATCAGAGCCAATGCCATGCCTGACCTGATTAACATCTGCGCCGACTTGTTCACAGATATTGGCGATTTCATTCATAAACGAAATCTTGGTGGCCAGCATGGCATTGGCGGCATACTTGGTCATTTCTGCGCTCTTAATGTCCATGCCGATAAATCGGTCATTTTTAGTCATGAAGGGCGTGTAGAGTTCATGCATGATGTCCATGGCGTTGGCATTATCGGCACCAATGACCACCCGATTTGGCTTCATAAAGTCATCTATGGCCGCACCTTCTTTAAGAAACTCGGGGTTTGATACGACATCAAAAGTGAGCTTACTGGCACGTAGATTTAATTCACCTTGAATGGTTTCGCGTACTTTATCGGCCGTACCCACCGGCACGGTTGATTTATCAACGACAACAAGGTGGCTTTGCATGTATTGGCCAATGCTTTTTGCTACCGCTAATATGTATTGAAGATCGGCACTGCCATCTTCACCCATAGGTGTGCCAACGGCAATAAACAGGACGGCGGATTCTGCGATGGCTTTTTGGCTATCGGTAGTAAAATTTAAAGTATTTATTTTCAGGTTTTCCTGGATCATTTCCTCCAGTCCAGGTTCATAAATAGGTACAATGCCTTGCTTAAGCTTGGCTATTTTGCTTTCGTCAATATCTACACAAGTGACGTTATTACCCATTTGGGCAAAACAGGCACCACTAACCAAACCAACATATCCACTACCAATTACACTGATTTTCATTGTTTTATATAAGTTATTTTTTTTTTTTGTGGCTTTAATTTATCTACTCATCTTTGCACTTGCTCGCCACGGGGTGGACAGTGTTTAGATGAGCGGAGAAGGTAAAGGATGTAACTCTTCTTTAATTGTAAGCTGAGTAAAGTTTATATCATGCAATTCTTATGGGGCTTTACGGGTAAAAAATAGCAGATAAAAAGAACTTCCGGATCTACCTGTTTTTATTTGCTACGTTATGACCTGATTGCTCACTGCATTATCGGTGACAGCCGTCAGAATATTGAGCTGAACGATACTGGACATAAGAAAGGATTCTTTTAATAACAATTTACTATTATCAGTACGAAGCTCTCAAAGATCAACACGCTACATGGACTTAAGTTATAGTTAATATACCTTACAAAAAGGTTAAATGTATAATTTAAGTATGACTAATGCTTGTATTTATAAGCTTTGTTGTACTTGGTTTCGTCAGTTCAGTCTGTCTTGTAAGTTGTTTGCGTTAGCGACTGTACTGTTTTTGTTTAGTATTAAATTGGCTCCACTACAGGGTGGGCGTTGATCAAGATAAACGGATATAATTTGGTAAAGCCGGGTTGTTTAATGTTCTTAATTGTTTACAAATAATCTGTAAAATAAAAATATTGCTTTATTCTATTCAAAAATGTTTTTATGTCAATACATAAATGTTGTTTAAATTGTATGTGTCAATTTTGCGTTATATCAAACCGTTCAAGGGTATTGATGGTGGTGTGTTTGAGATGGCACTCAAGTATCGGGGCGATGCTTTCCGAACCCTGTACGCCGTTAAGATCGACACAGATATTTGGGTTATCCATGCTTTTCAGAAAAAATCAAAGTCAGGTATTAAAACCCCTCAACGGGAAGTTGATATTATTCATGATCGGCTCAAAAG
>CAIMDR010000276.1 GCA_903839795.1 uncultured Methylococcaceae bacterium
CAACAACGAATAGTGTTTTTGGAATGAACCAAGGTTCTAATGGCAATGTTGGTGTCCATGTTGCCATTAAAACCCATATAGCCGATAGCGCCACAATAAACGCCGCGCCGGTTGGGTTCCAGTTCTTCAATGATTTCCATCGCCCTAATCTTGGGTGCGCCGGTAATTGACCCGCCCGGAAAACAGCTTTTTAATAAATCCAGAGCCTGTTGATCCTCAGCCAATATCCCGGTTACGGTACTGACTAAATGATGCACAGTGGCATAACTTTCGACATTGAATATAACCGGTACTTTAACCGAACCTATTATACAGGTTTTGCTAATATCATTACGCAGCAAATCAACAATCATCAGATTTTCTGCTTTGTCTTTATGGCTGTTTTCAAGTGACTTTATTTCCGCCTGATCTTCAGCAGCATCGAGTTTTCTGGGACGTGTGCCTTTAATCGGTTTGGTTTCAACCAGGCCATCGGTCAGCTTTAAAAAACGTTCTGGAGATGAACTTAAAATTTGCACGTCCGGCAAATTAAGATAACCACTGAAGGGGGCAGCATTTAATTCACGCAGTAACAGATAAGCAGTCCATGGATTACCTTCACATTCAGCGACAAATCGTTGCGCCAGATTGACCTGATAACAATCGCCTTCCTTAAGGTATTCTTTAATCCGGTTAAAGGCTTTTGTATAGGCCAATTTGTCCATATTGGACTCAATCGGGCCAACCACTTTAAAGGACTCTTTGGGTTGCTGTTCAGGTAATTGACTAAATTTTGTAATTAAGGCTTGCCAGTATTGTTCATTACAATCATGCCCAATCAACACACTTTTTTGTTGCTGATGATCGACAATAACAGCCCATTTATAAATGCCAACTGCCATATCGGCAATATGCTCTGCATCTTTGGCAATAACCGGCAACGTTTCCAGGCGACGCGCCAAATCATAAGAAAAATAACCAATGGCTCCGCCGTTAAAAGGATAATCATCCTCGCTGATAAAATCAGCTATCAATTGTTCTTTAACCAGATCAAAAGGATCGGCACTGGATGTTAGCGTTACATCATTACGGGTGATTTCTGTTATACCACCTTGCGTTACCAAGGTGCATACCGGATCAGTTGCGATAATGTCGTAACGTCCTTGGCTGCACCCCGGATAACCACTATCTAAAAAAACGGACCAAGGTTGGTCGGCAATTGAGGAAAAAAGTGCTGAACTATCAGCAAAATAAGGAAGTTGAAAAGTAAGTTGTTTAGGTGTCGGCATTTATAAAGCAGTTTGGGTGGAGAAACGAAATAACCTGAAAGCCAACAAGGCGGCGACCAGAAAAAATTTGTTTAAGACGTGCGGCTAACTGAACGGTAAATGTGTATAAACTGCCGTTAAATAAAATTAGGCATTTTGTACTTATTCAGTCCCCCCTCTTTAAAAAAGAGGGGGCTTGAATATTTACAGCATCTTTACTAAAAGTGTAATCATAAACTGATTAATGACGGGTTTCCAGTCACATAATGGTATAAACCCTTTTTTAAAGAATTAATCGTTTTTTATTCGCATCTCCCCCGGCGTCAGAATAGTTGTTGTCGCGCGGACAATATAATTGTCATAGAACACGCCCTGTTAGACCTTAAACACGACATGTTTAAGGTGTAATCAACGTTTAAGACTAAACCCAAGCAAACGAAGTGGTGTAAGCCAACATAAGGCAAGTATTCAAGCCCCCTCTTTGTTAAAGAGGGGGGGGGGGCTGAATAATTACATCGAAGCCAATATCTGCCGGGTAGTTACTCTAAAAGTTGATAAATAAAGAGCCCATAATTAAGTGGTGCATGGTGTTATTGGTATGGGTGTTGTCATCCAGATATTGATTAAGATACCCGCCTTCGGCTCGAAAGCTTTTATTAAAAGACCAGCCGAGGCCTGCAAAGGCACGGTTTTGATCGAAACCCGATTGACCACCCGTCGGTGTCGAATTGGCGCGAATGAAGAACTCGTCCCAGGTGATCAGGCTTAAGCGCGGCTCAAATTGCAGAGGGTGCATAAAGCGAATCATCTGGCGTGGACGTACCCGCACCTGATTGTCGTTATAGGGTATAAAATTACTTTCGATGAGGGTTCTAAAGCTGAGCGTTCCAAAACTGGTCGGTAAAACATAGCGAAATCCCGGCCAAACATCTTGCTGCGCTTTAGAGTGTGCGCCCAGTTGCTGGGTCGGCAGATAGGTGTAACCCGCCCAAATCGTGGCGCGATCACTGAGCGAATAACCCACCGCTGCACGCGCCATACCTTGATACCAATGGTTCCAGTTATCATCCCAACGGGATTGTCCCTCCAGCCAGACTCGCGCTTTTTCCAGCCTTGGATCGACAACTTTCAAGCTGCCCTCTGCGACGATTTGCGCCCAGCTACCGGCATCCTGAAGCAAATCATCTTGTATCACGGCCGCTGCCATAGCGGTTGATGTGGCGTCAACAGAGCATAGAAACACGGCTGTCATGGCCACTATTTTCATTTTTTTCTTCATCATATCTCTTGTTACAGTAGAGTAAAATCGTCCGTTTCCAGACAGGTATTTGGGTTGTAGCGAAAATGTGGCATCCTTCAACTGGCTGATATTTCCGGAAGACCCTTGTTAACAATAGAGGTCAGGCTCTGCCTGACAGTCAGGCAGAGCCTGACCTCCACAAATCATCGATAGTCTGTTAATTCTTGAAGCGTGACGGGGATAGCAAACTTCGACTATTTATTAATCAAGCCCAGCAAGCCTTTTAAGAGTGCCAGTGGCGTAGGTGGACAACCCTCTATCGTCATATCGACGGGTATTACATTGGAGACTGCACCGCAACTGGCGTAAGAGACTCCAAATTCTCCTCCGCAAGCGGCACAATCACCCACCGCAACCACCCATTTTGGATTGGGTGTCGCTTCGTAAGTGCGTAGCAATGCGGTCTGCATGTGCCGTGAAACCGGGCCGGTCACTAATAACACATCGGCATGTCGGGGCGAGGCGACAAAGTGAATACCAAAACGCTCAATATCATAATACGGATTATTGAGGGCGTGGATTTCCAGTTCGCAACCATTACAGGAACCGGCATCGACCTGCCTTATGGCAATACTGCCGGAAAACTGCTTGTCAATGTGGCGTTTGATTTGTATGCCCAGTTGTTCCAGTTCATCATCTTTGGGCGCTTTGTACTTTTCCGTGACAACGCCGGTTTTCAGGATTTTTTTAAAAAGTTGTAACACAATGCCTCCTATAAATCGTTGCCTGAATAAGAGCCATTCAGGGATTTGTTACACACTGGAAAATCCGGCACGATATTATTCAGCGTCAGTTTTTCCAGGGCTGGCCAGTTCAGAATACTGGGGTCGCGTGGATAAAAACGGGCGATTTTATTATTGTCATCGAAGCGAACATAAGTGGTGATTTCGCCCCGCCAACCCTCAACTATGCCCAAAGCTTCACTCCCCGCTGGCGGTGTTTGCCAGTTG
>CAIMDR010000277.1 GCA_903839795.1 uncultured Methylococcaceae bacterium
GACATTACAATCAGCTTTACTGAGCAACATTTTTGCAGCGTCTACCCGCAACGGCCCAACCGCCATCGGGCACCCTGTTTGTTTGGCGATTAACAAGGCTTCATCACCGGTGTTTTTGGCATCACTGTCAACCGTCACCCATTGCGGCCATGATTCAGCTTGCCCGCCGTAACCACGACTAATGATACCGGGTTTAAAACCGGATTCTTTAAGAAACTCGGCCAACCAGATAACCAAAGGTGTTTTACCAGTGCCGCCAACCGTAATATTGCCTACGATGATAACCGGAACCGGCAAGGTATGTGATTTTAGTATGCCTAAACGGTATAAGAAGCGTCTAAATCTGACAGCATCATTAAATAAAAAGCCAAAAGGTGATAACCATAGACCAATAACCTGATCTTTATACCAGATGTCTGTTGCCCAACGCGTTAGTTGTTTTTTCATGGTTTATTTTTTGAATGTAAGGCGGCAAAAGTGATATGACTAAATCCGGCATCCCCAGCCGCTTCTAAGGCTGTAATAACGGCTTGATGCGGTGTCTTACCATCGGCATTGATAATAAAGGGCTGATCTTTTGATTGTTCGGCAAGTTTTAGTAATTCCTGCTTTAAGGTGTCTATTTGCTGATTGACTAATGTGTGCGACAAGCCATCCTCTCCTTTCAGGAAATAAGCGCCGTTTGCATCAATGGTTAACGTGACCATTTTAGGCAACTGTTCTGTCTCTGCCCCATCCGCCTCCGGCAACGTAACCTTGACTTCCGTGTTGCGATTAAACGTGGTGGAAACCATAAAGAAAAGCAATAACACAAACAGCACGTCAATCATTGATATTAAAGTAATATCAAGCTTTTCTCTTTTTTTTCGGCGAAAATTCATCAGTAGGCCTCTCTGTCTCCATGCAGTATATCGATGAGCTTTAACGCTTCGGATTCCATATCGACTGCGTACTCGTCTACCAATCTTTCAAAATAACGATGAAAAATCAAACTGGGAATACCGACCGTCAAGCCTGCGGCTGTCGTAATCAGCGCCACTGAAATCCCTCCCGCTAAAACACTTGGGTCGCCGGAACCGTGCTGCATCAGTGAAGAAAAGATGTCTATCATACCAAACACGGTTCCCAATAAACCCAATAAAGGGCCAATGGTTGCAATAGTACCTAAGGTATTAAGATAACGTTCTAAATCATGCACCACTTTGCGGCCTGATTCTTCAATGCATTCTTTCATAACATCCCTGCCATGATGCCTGTTGGCAAGTCCTATTGCTAAAATACAACCTAATGGTGAGCTGGTTTTTAAACGCCGCAAAATGGTGTCGTCCAGCTTTTTTTCGCGGGATAACTTCCAGACTTGCAGAACCAGTTCCGGCGGTAAAATTTTATTTCTTTGTAAAGACCAGAAACGTTCGACGACAATGGTCATGGCACCAATTGAGCATAAAATGATGGGCAGCATCATCCAGCCACCGCTTTTAATTATTTCAAACACATTTTTTCCTAAAAATTAAGATCTGGTACAAGGTACAAGGTTAAAAAACCTTTAACCTTATTCTAACGCAACCGGGTTTTTAACATTTCCCCGACCCACCCAGATATAAGCAATTACCAAGGCAAGGCCGCAACAAAGTGCTGCCACTGAATAAACAAACCTTGGCCCCAATGATTCCCAATAATAGCCGCTATAAAGACTACCCAGTACGCCACCGACGCCAAAACTAAGACTGCTGTATAAAGCCTGCCCTTTGCCCTGATGCTGATCACCAAAATAAAGATGAACCAGATGTATGGCAACCACATGCGCACCACCAAAAGTGGCGGCATGTAACAATTGAGCTAAAATCAACAAACCCAAATACTCTGGACACCAGCCTATTATTAACCAGCGACCGATAGCCATCGTCAAACTAAATAATAAAATAGCTCTTAAAGAAAAACGTTTTAACAAGCGCCCCATGTAAACAAATAAAACAATTTCAGCCAACACGCCAAGCGCCCAAAGTAATCCGGTAACCGTTGCCGAGTATTGATAATGCTTTAGATAAATCGAATAAAAAACGTAATACGGTGAGTGCGCAACCTGCAATAATATATTAACCACAAAAAAGGCCAATACTTCCGGTTTTTTTATGATTTGCAGCATCCCCAGCGGCACTGATTCATAATTGACAGATTTGGCCTCAGGCGTTATTAAGGTCACCCACCAATTTAAAATCAACAACGCGATAATCACAAAGGGAAGCATTGCAACGGGTTGTTTATCCAGCAACCAGCCCAC
>CAIMDR010000278.1 GCA_903839795.1 uncultured Methylococcaceae bacterium
CTACCTTGAGAGAACGAACGTAATTATTCAGTCCCCCTCTTTGACAAAGAGGGGTTAGGGGGGATTTTATTAGATAAATCCCCCTCAGTCCCCCTTTTTCATAGGGGGAGGTGAATACTTACGAACGAACGTGTTTACAGGGGTTTTCATTGATATATTGATCCAGAACACTATCATCCTCTTGTTGCAGGGTGGCATAGTCCAGAATAGCGGATAAAACAGCGAGGTGTTTATTGTAGGTTGCTGGCGCTTGAGATTTTTTTTGTTTGAGAGCATCCCGGATAAGTTCCGGCGTAATGTCTGAAAGTAGAACTTTGCCTAAAAGTTGTTCCCAGCATAAAACCAGTCTTACTCGATCATGGTCTTTGCCTTTCCAGCATTGCATGTATTCATCGGCTAAGCGACTGAATAGAATGGTGCAGGGTTTAATGCCTTTGGCTTCGTATTCTTGAGAATCCAAAACAGCACGATTGCCCCATGTACGAGCATCTTGTTTGCGCCTAAATTTTTTGGTTTTTATGCCCTTACCGGATTTGGTAAGTATTGTTCGATAACGGGCTTCGCCGTTTTTTAGAATTACTTTGATGATGTGGAAATTTAGCATCTGTGTTTCCTCATTTTGAGGTTAAAACAAAACTACTGTAGTTATCACTGTAGTCGTTTGTTTAGTACACAGTTACTAAGACTTTTTATCCTTAAAAGTCCTTTAAAATCAAAGTCTTTGTGGTGGGTCGTGCGCGATTCGAACGCGCGACCATCGCATTAAAAGTGCGGTGCTCTACCGGCTGAGCTAACGACCCAACAAAGAAGTCTTATTATAAAGACATTTTTTGATCTTGCAAGTGTTATTTTAACTTATTTTTGATATTGTGTTGGATCGGTTATGCCGGCTTCGGCAAATCCGGCTTTTCTTATGCGGCAAGCATCGCATACACCACAGGCGCGGCCTTGTTTATCAGCCGAATAACAAGAAACGGTATCCTGATAATTTACACCCAAGGCAATCCCCTGCTTTATAATTTCAGCTTTACTCATTGCAATCAGGGGGGTGCGTATACTGAAATGGCCACCTTCAGCGCCGGCTTTAGTCGCCAAGTTGGCTAGTTGTTGAAAAGCTTGAATAAATTCAGGCCGACAATCAGGATAACCGGAATAATCAACGGCATTAACACCAATAAAGATGTCGCGTAAATTTAAAACTTCTGCCCAACCCAAAGCAAATGACAGGAAAATGGTATTTCTTGCGGGCACATAAGTGACGGGTATGCCGGTCTGAGGCGTATCAGGCACTGCGATATGTTCGTCAGTCAAGGCTGACCCACCGATGGCACCTAATCCCAGCTTAATGATTTTATGATCTTCTACCTGATAATCAGAAGCGATCTGCGCTGCGGCTACTAATTCGGCATTATGTCGTTGTCCGTAATCAAAACTTAAGGCATAACAGGTGTATCCCTGTTGTTTTGCGAGAGCAAGAACGGTAATTGAATCTAATCCACCGGATAGAAGAATAATGGCTTTTTTTTGCATAAGTTTTTATTTACCTTGGGCATCATCCCAAAGTAGTTTGTGTAATTGAATTTGAAAGCGAACAGGTAACCTGTCCTGAAGAATTTTTTCAGCAAGCTCGGTTGGATTTTGCTGACCCATCACCGGTGAAAACAAAATGTCACAGCGATCAAGCAATCCATGTTCAGTTAAGGCCGATTTTGACCAGTCATAATCTTCATCATTGCCAATCACAAACTTAACCTGATCTTGGGTGTTGAGAAAATGAATGTTTTGATAAAGGTTTTTACTTAATTCACCTGAACTGGGCGTTTTAATATCCATGACTTTAATAGCACGCGGATCTACCGCCGATATATCGATTGCGCCACTGGTTTCCAGCGAAACAACAAAGCCTTTATCCAGCAATTGTGTAATCAGCTCAAGACAGGCGGGCTGTGCCAGCGGTTCGCCACCGGTTACGGTAATGTATTTGGTGCCGTATTGTTCGGCCTGAACAATAATTTCTGCAATCTTTATTTTTTTACCGCCAGTAAACGCATAAGCCGTATCGCAATAAACGCATCGCAGGGGACAACCGGTTAGCCGAATAAATACAGTGGGTAATCCCACTGTATTTGACTCGCCCTGAAGAGAATAAAAAATTTCAGTGATACGAAGTGAGTTCAGCATCAATTTTTAACTTCATCAAGCTTAAGCAGTTTTTTTTCTGCCAGCAGCGCCGCCGGTGACTTGGGATATTCGGTGGTAATGCGCGTCAAATACTCACGCGCTTTTGCAGGGTTTTTCTGTTCTATTTCGAGGTAACCCAACTTTAATAAGGCGTCCGGTACTTTTGCACCATTGGGATACTTTTCAATAACACCATTAAATGCTTTACGCGCCGCATCGTTATCCTGTTTAACCCGATACGCCTCACCCAACCAATATTGGGCATTATTGGCATAGATACTGGCAGGATACTTGCTTAAATAACTATTGAATTGCGCTATAGACTGATCGGTGTGTCCATTTCTAAGCTCATTATAAGCATCGTAATACTCCTTTTTTTCAGGCGCTGGCACTTGCGCTTCATCGGACTTTGGTTTGGACGTTTGATCAATCGCAGGCGCGGATTCATTAGACGATACCGGCTTGCCAGCTGGAGCGGGTTCATTTGCAGGCACCGGTACGGCTTCGGGTGCCGGTGCTAAAGAATCACTCGCTTTAGCCTCGGCATCACCCGTACCCACCGCTTCCGAAGTGTTTTCAGCAGCAGGCTGGACAGCACCATTGCCCTTATTCTCAATGCCTTGCAGGCGCTCGTCAAAATCAGAATACATAGTGCTCTGATGTTTTTTCAACTCATCAATACGATACGCCTGCTCGTCTATCTTGCCCGTCAGTTGCTGCACTTCAGCTTGCAATTGCTCCAAACGCCCCATCAACTCATACACCGTATTGGTTGACGGTGCATTGACAGGAGCGGGAGCAGCCGATGCGGGGTACGATGAATGGTCGATGACAACCGGCGGTTCTGCATAAACACTACTGCAAGCAGACAGTAAGAGTACAAGGCTGGCTTTTTTCATTTAACTATCTACTTAGGTTGGTAAACTATCTCAACGCGACGATTTTGCTCCCAGGCAGACTCATCATTGCCTAAGGCTGCGGGCTTTTCTTCACCATAACTAACAAGTTGCAACTGGTTTTCAGAAACCCCTTTAACTTTCATCATACTGGCTACTGACTTTGCACGCTGCTCGCCCAAGGCAATATTGTACTCACGGGAACCACGCTCATCAGCATTACCTTCCAAGGTGATGTGTTGGCTTGGGTTTGCAATCAAATATTGCGCATGTGCGGCAATGACTGGAATAAAATCAGGCATGACCTCACTGCTATCCAGCATAAAGTAAACAGTTCTTTTTGATAAGGGGTTATTGGGATCGTTAAATTCGGGCCCTAAAGTGCTGGCATAATCACCATTACCTGACATGCCATTCATGCCAGAGCCGTTCATTTCTGAACCATTTAAGCCTGCGCCTTTATTTAAACCACTGGTCGAAGCATCATTAATGCCGCTGGTATCATTTTGACTACCGTCAGTGAGGCTGGTGTCTTTTTCATCCGAATCACTACAGGCCGATAACAACAGTGTACCAATAGCCAAGGCCAATAATGTTTTATTCAATTTCATCTCTCAATTCCCAAATATAAGTGCAAACTATAAAAATAACCGCGATTTAGCGAAAATACTAAGGAGCCCATGAAGGCTCACGAACTTCACCACTATTAAAAACCAACTTTTGCTGCATTTTACCATCTAATGACACTGCCGATAAGAACCCTGTACGTCCTTTTTTTGAAGCATACAGAATCATGGCACCATTCGGCGCAAAACTGGGTGACTCATCGGATGGCCCACTCGTTAACACATTAATGGCTCGGGTTCCCATGTCCATGACAGCAATACGGTAATCATTGCCATTACCGTGCACCATAACCAGACTTCTACCGTCCGGTGAAAAACTGGCTCTGGCATTATAACCGCCAGAAAAGGTCAGTCTCTTTTCCTGACCGCCTTGACTGGAAACCATATAAATTTGTGGTTTACCCCCTCTGTCCGAGGTAAAAACAATGCTACTGCCATCAGGCGACCAGCTAGGCTCCGTATCAATAGCAAAACTTTTAGTCAACTTGGTTAATGAGCGCGTCGACACATTTAAAACAAAAATATCAGGACTGCCATCTTTGGATAAGGTTAACGCTAATCGAGTCCCGTCAGGCGACCAAGCCGGTGCGCCATTGATACCTGGAAATTCAGCAACGCGAACTCGCTCACCGGTAGCCAGTGTTTGCACATAAATAGCCGCTGTTTTCCTCTCAAAGGACACATAAGCCAATTTTTTGCCATCCGGTGACCAGGCAGGAGACATCAAAGGCTCAACTGATGATGCTACCGGTTGTGGATTAAATCCGTCCGCATCAGCCACTTGAAGCTGTTGTGATTGCTGTTTACTGCCTTGATTGTTGGTGGTGATATAAGCAATGCGCCCGCTAAATACGCCTTTTTTGCCGGTTAACTTTTCAAAAATAAGGTCACTGATATGATGAGCGGTTCTACGTAAATCAGCCGTCGAAGAGGTCATTTTGTAACCTAATAACTGCCCGCCTTTATAGACATCAAGCAATTGAAATTGAACGCTATACTGGCCACCACCTGCATCAACAACCTGCCCTATTACCATGTAATTTTGCCCCAATGCCTGCCAGTCTTTAAAATTAACCGCCGCTGCCGTGCTCGGCCTGCTTGGCATACTTTGTTCGGCCATCATTTTAAAATAACCGCTGCGCTCCAGATCGGCATTTACAACAGCACTAATATTAACCGGAGCACTCTGTGAGGCAAAAGGAACGACTGCAACAGGCACCGCACTTTCAATACCTTCAGTAATTTCAATGGTCAGCGCTGCATGAGCCATTGGCACATTAAGAGCCAATAACATCACCCATAAAATTCTTCTAAAAAAATTCACATTCACCTCTACGTCCGCACACAAAAAAAACGATTTAATTATCACACACAATCACTTGGGAGCATGTACAAAACAACTTAAGCCCACTATCTACCCACCCAGTCCTCTCCAGCAAGAGAGAGTTCTTGTATTTTGCGTTGGCATCTGGGTACTTTGTAAGCATTCACCTCCCTCTTTGAAAAAGGGAGATTGAGAGGATTTATCTAATACAATCTCCCCTAACCCCTCGAGGTCAAAGAAGGGAACTGGATAATTACGACACTTTTAATCTCCAAGGAAGATAGCTAAATCTTCTACCTTATATTAAACAACACATTGTCATCGTAAGTATTTATTATTTCGGATTAAACAAAAACTGAAACGATCTAAATTCTCTGGCAAATAGATCTTTATCTTTAGGTACCGGTAATGGCGATGCTTTGTTAACAGCGTTTTCTGCCGATCGGTCAAAAATCTCATCACCACTACTGGAAACAACTTCAGCGTCAATTACCGTACCATCAGACATTAATTTGACCCTGATTGTACACTTTAAACCTTCTGTAGCCGATACAGGGCGAATCCAGCTTCGATTTACTTTTTGTTGGATGGCAATTTTTGCCTGTGCAGCTTCACTCGCCTGTGCCGCTATTTTTGCTTGGGCTGCTTGAGCCGCCTC
>CAIMDR010000279.1 GCA_903839795.1 uncultured Methylococcaceae bacterium
AAAAAAGTACCAAGGTAAAAAATGTCCAGCAGACCGACTTAATGGCTTTGCCTATAGCGAGAATTGGTTGGAAAATCTATTGATTTCCGCTTCACTCAAGGATTTTAGGTGCCCCCCATAATCCGGTATAATCAGAATAAATAGAGTGATTTAAAATATTTTGGTATTAAATACAAATGGTTGTAGTTAAGTGATGTTTTCGCTCTAGCAGGAATGTTGGGAAGATTGGCATAAAACAACCCGTTATGTTTCAGTTGCTTCGACGGCCTTCTTGAAGAGTAAAGGTGTCCGTATTTATATCGATACCCAAGGTCTGAATAATGAAGGATTACGGGCAAACCGGTTAAATACCAACTAACATCTTTAATTATTCACACTAAGCGCTTCAAATTCACCTGCTTCTAATGGTATATTGACGCAAAATAAAAATGAGCTGTAAAGCCACGGATAAAATCAGGAGAGTTCCATAATGAATAATAAAGGCGTCGATAAGTCTAAACGCCAGTTTTTAACCTCGGCTATGACCGTGGTTGGAGCTGTTGGCTCAGGCTTTTTAGCTGTTCCTTTTCTTGCTCAAATGCAGCCTAGTGTTAAAGCGATGGCCGCTGGAGCACCTGTTGAAGTTGACATTAGCAAGATGGAAGTCGGGCAGATGATTAGGGTAGCCTGGCGAGGCAAGCCGGTATGGGTGCTCAACAGAACACCTGAAGTTCTTGCCACATTAAAAACACTGGATAGTGAATTGAGAGATCCACTTTCTAATGAATCAGAGCAACCGGCTTCCAGCAAAAATCCGGGAAGATCACTTAAGCCCGAGATTTTTGTTGCAGTGGGTTTGTGTACTCATTTAGGTTGCTCACCTACATTTCGCCCTGAAATAGCACCTAATGATCTCGGTGATAAATGGAAAGGTGGTTTTTTCTGTCCGTGTCACGGCTCTTGGTTTGATTTGGCGGGTCGCGTTTATCGTGGTGTACCGGCACCTACCAACCTGGAAATTCCTCCTTATCGCTATATTAGTGATACCCGAATAATCGTTGGCGAGTCTTCCGAGGAGAATGCTGCATGAAACCAACCCGTTTAACTGAGTGTGGCAACTGGGTTTTAGATCGCTTTCCCGTCACTAAATTCTGGAATGATCACATGGCGCATTACTATGCGCCCAAAAACTTCAACTTTTGGTACTTTTTTGGTTCTTTGGCGTTATTGCTTTTAGTCAACCAAATTCTGACCGGCATTTTATTGACCATGAACTACAAACCGGATGCCAAACTGGCATTTGATTCTGTAGAGTACATTATGCGTGATGTACCGTGGGGCTGGCTGGTGCGCTACATGCATTCAACCGGTGCGTCGGCTTTTTTTATCGTTATTTATCTACATATGTTCAGGGCTCTGATTTATGGTTCATTCAAGCATCCGCGTGAATTAATCTGGATTTTTGGCATGTTGTTGTTTGTGGCTTTAATGGCGGAAGCGTTTATGGGGTACTTATTACCCTGGGGACAAATGTCATTTTGGGGCGCACAGGTTATTATCTCGTTGTTTAGTGCAATTCCTGTGATAGGCGATGACTTATCCTTGTGGATTAGAGGTGATTATGTCATTGCCGATGCAACGCTAAACCGCTTTTTTGCTTTTCATGTTATTGCCGTACCTTTGGTTTTGGTGATGCTGGTTTTTATGCATTTAGTGGCGTTACATGAAGTCGGTTCCAATAATCCTGACGGTATTGAAATCAAGGCTTCCAAAGATCCTTGGGGACATCCGGTGGATGGTATTCCTTTTCATCCTTATTACACCGTTAAAGATTTGGTCGGTGTTGGGGTGTTTTTATTGTTTTTTGCGACGGTTATTTTTTACATGCCGGAAGTGGGTGGTTATTTTCTTGAACATGCCAACTTTATTCCTGCTGATCCAATGAAAACACCGGAACACATTGCTCCCGTCTGGTATTTCACACCGTTTTATTCTATCTTGAGAGCTATTCCTGATAAATTTGCTGGTGTTATTGGTATGGGGGGTTCTATCGTGGTGTTGTTTTTGATGCCCTGGCTGGATCGTTGCCCGGTTAAATCAATTCGTTATCGCGGTGGTATTTTCAAAAAAGCCCTATTTTTGTTTGTTATTAGCTTTTTGGCATTGGGTTATTTAGGCACCCAGCCGGTAACGCCGATCGCAACAACCATGGCCAGGCTGTTTACCACTATTTATTTTGGCTTTTTTCTGTTGATGCCTATTTATACTCGCTGGGAAAAAACCAAGCCTGTGCCAAAAAGATTGACAAAATTGCATAGTCTTGAAGAGCAGTTACATGCCTTTGAAGAGCATTTGCCAGCGTTAATTGAAGAAATCACTGTAAAGCCGGTCGCTACCGAAATTGGTGATCCTGCATTTAAAAGTACCTTTTTTAATAGAAGACCTAACCCTCAAGGTATGGCTCATGTAATTAGTCGATTGGCTAAAAAACTAAAAGGGAGTCTCGACTGATATGAAAAAATTACTAACCTTACTTTTATTATTGACCTTATCTTTGGGTGTGGCAGCTTCCGAAGCAATAGAATTGCAAGAGGCGGATATAGACCTTTCAGATAATGAGTCATTGCAGCGTGGAGCTCAACATTTTGTCACTTATTGTTTAGGTTGCCATTCTGCCAAGCACATGCGTTACTTGCGCTTTGCAGTCGATGTGGGTGTGGATCAAAAGAAAATGTTAAAAGATATTGCGCCTGAAGGTGCCAGTATCTATGACCAGTTCCATAGCGCCATGAACAAGCATGATGCTGAAAAATGGTTTGGTGTACAACCCCCCGACTTGTCTTTAATTGCCAGGTCGCGTGGGGCGGATTGGCTGTATAGTTATTTAAAAAGTTATTATACCGACCCCTCCAGACCCTTTGGTGTGAATAACCTGGTTTACGAAGATACTGCTATGCCCAATCCATTATGGCAGTTACAAGGCGAGCAGCATGTTGAACTCAGAAAAACTATCTATGGAGAATACACCAAGTTGGTTCTTGAAGAGTCAGGCGCTTTATCTGAGAGAGAATTTGATCTTTTCGTTAACGATTTGGTTAATTTTCTGGTGTATGTTGGAGAGCCCGTGCAACTGGAGAGAGAGCGTCTCGGAAAATACGTGATATTTTTCTTGTTGCTGTTCTTGGTGATTGCTTATCTGCTGAAAAAAGAATAT
>CAIMDR010000280.1 GCA_903839795.1 uncultured Methylococcaceae bacterium
CAGAAAAACAAAATTCTTTTTTGAATTTTATTTTATTTAAAGTCAAATAATCTTTTATTTTAATTTCTCCTTTAGAATCTTTGCATTCAGGGCAATTACTATTATGACAACAACGATTTGCGACAGAAACTTTCCATATATGGCCAACCTCACATTGCCACCAAACTTTTCTGTTGCAACCAAATGATATTGACATTACTTTACGATCACGAGATTTCCACAAGTAACCCCACAGGATACCTGCAGTAGACACTTCCAATACAAATTCAATGTACAGAAAGTTCATCCAGTAAGTTTCGAATTCAGGTGCAAATGAGTCCAAACCGGCTGACCAGCCATAGACACCTTCATACCAACGAACCCAACCGTAAAATACGACATAGAGCAAAGCGCCTAGGAACATATTTCTTTTGTTTAACAGCGGTGCTTCCGCAGCATCAGCTTTCACTGATTCAGTTGTAGCTGCCATTTCTACCTCCTAAAAATTAACAAATCCCCAGTCGATTGACCAGGACTCTATAGTACAACTCCGTTTTCCCACTTCTTAACTTAAACTAAATTTAAGGGAAGTCTCACCAACTCAATTTGGTGAGTTGTCAGTCTACCAGCTCAAGTAACCTTGTCAAGTCAAAAACATTCTACAATTTTATTTCGTTGCAAAAATTCATGCCGCCATAAAATTTTCCTACGCTTAATATACTGATTTCTGTTAAAATTCTGTCACAATTCTCAATAATGAGCCCTAATTCAACTACCTAAATTTTATGAAAAAATACCGAACATTACTGCTAGTCGCAGGCTTGGCTGTTCTACTTTTAAGTCAATATAAACTCGTTATGCCTGTTATTTATAAAGTTGTTGCATCTGATCTTTTTCTTGTTGACAGCAACGACCAAGCCAGTTCCTTACCTATTTCAACACCTTTATCGGCAATCGCTTTCATGCATTGCAATAATTATATTAAATCCGAACTCGGCTCTGATGCGACGGTTATCTTTCCTGAAAAACCGTTAAATGCCTATACTTTTGGCAATTATCAGTACCTTATTAGCGCTGAAGTTAACCTCACCAAAGACACTACAGGCACAAGCACAAAAAAATATGTTTGTCGCATCACTTATAACAACGGAGACAATGAGGAAGGCGCTCTTGATTTCGACAACTGGTCCATTATCGGACTATCAGGCTTGAAGGACTCGTAAAAAACTGAACAATATCAAACAAAAATGCCCGTTAATCAATGATAATTGATTAACGGGCATTACTTCGTTTTGGGGGATTTTTTAATAACTCTACGCGGCAACAGCCGATCAAATACTATCGACGGATTGCTTTAAAGCATCTATTGATATTACGTTTTGCCTGGCAAATCGAATTCATTACTACTAAAAAACAGCATCAATCCCAGCGTTCATCCCAAACCTGCACGTTTCCATTGTCAATGCGCACAGCAAAGCTGTGTATATTTTCATAGGCTGGGGGAGATTTAACAACACCCGTTTTAACGCAAAAACGAGCACCATGACGAGGACAGATAATTTCATCACCGACTAACTCACCACTCGCAATTTCTCCACCATCATGCGAACAAACATCTTCAATCGCATAAAAACTACCTTCAATCTTAAATACGACAACATCGGCTCCATCAATATCAATGACGATATTTTCGCCATCTGCCAATGCGGTTTCAGCTATTACATTTACCCAATCAGACATGCTCCAGCCTCGACTTTTTAACGTTAACTTTTAAAATAAACATCATAACGTAATAATTTTCCATTAAAACTTTCATTAGGCTTACCGCCTAAAGGCTCCGCATAATCAGGACTTTTTACCACGATTCTTTTTCCGGCGGCCATCAAAGCCGCTGCAAAAAGCTGCTCTTTATCTTGATCATCGCCCAACAATTCACGTAAGACCATCATTGATTTCTTGGGTAATGCGGATTTCTTACGCTTGGGCGGAAACATGGGATCAAGATAAATACAGTCCGGCGGCGCATCCAACGTCGCCAACAGCTCAATGGCATTACCGGTGAGTAATCGGGGCGACTGAAGATTGAGTTTCTGCATCCACTCCAACTCAACCAAGCGTTTAAAACCGTCGCCGAGTAATTCGGCCATCACCGGCGACCGTTCGATGCAAAGCACTTCATAGCCCATGCGAAAGATATGCAAACTATCCTGCCCCCAACCCGTAGTGGCATCAATAACCGTTCTGGTTTTTCGCCCGAGTGCATGAGCCAAAGCACCGTCTTTCGGCGCTGGCCATGAGCGCTGCTCACCATTGCGTGGCTCTATATCAACGACCAAGCCACCTTTTTTTAGCAGCTCTTTATCAAGTAACTTTAAACAGCCATCGCGCCAGGTTAAAAAGAAGCTTTCCGGGCACTCGTTATTAACCGATTGGTATAAAGAAATCTTTAGTCTTTCCGCAAGCTGCTGAAACGGCAGGCTATCGCCCTGCCCTTGATAAAGTACGGCCAGTTTTCCGGTGTATTTTTGCACTGAAGGATTTTCTGTGTCAGCTTATTCTTTAGAAATGTCTTGTTTTTCGTTTTTCAACGCCGCATCATGGGTATGCCAAGCCAACGTTGCGCATTTAACCCGTGACTGATA
>CAIMDR010000281.1 GCA_903839795.1 uncultured Methylococcaceae bacterium
AATTACCGTTAATCGTCAATTTTCAATGACCGGTTTTGGCCGTGAGCTGGCAGTCAGTTTCAATTAAAAATCAACACACGCTCGGATGGGCTTGGCTGTTACCCCCTTTTTAATAAATAACTCTGGTCGGCAAAACGCCGACGTTGTTTGGCAACGTCGGCGTTTTTAAGAACTGCTTTCCCCAATACGCAGACAGGAGACAGCAAGAGAGAATGGCATGACAACGGGTATCATACGGTTATCTGGAGGGTTCCCGACATTGCACCGGTAGCTATTTGATAAACAACATTTCTTGATAAGTTGGGTAAGGCCACAATTCATCCGCGATTTCGCCTTCAAGCGCATCGGCGTAGTAACGTACTTCATCCATAAAAGGACGGATGGTTTTTGCACAAAACTGCATGTGTTCTTCGGGTGTTAAAAAATCATGTTGAGCAATCGCGCTGCCGAGCTTGTCGACGGCTTCCATCATTGATTTCAGGAGTGCCGCTATCTGGACTAAACGCTCATTATCCAGTTCAACGCCGTTGTTTTTAAGGCTGCTTATCGTAGAAGAAAGATCAGACAGGTATTTGATGGCAGCGGGATAAATACCGGTTTTTGCCATGCTGACCACCAACTTGGCTTCTACTTCAATTGCGAGAATGTATTGCTCGGCATAGATTTCGAAACGACTGGCCAGCTCAACAGGCGATAATACACCCAGCTTGTCAAAGAGCTCTTCGATATAGACTTCTTTTAAAACCGGTAACGCATCGGCGGCTGTTTTAAGATTGGCCAAGCCACGTTCTTCGACCGCCATTTTATGCCATTCGGCAGAATAGCCGTTACCGCTGAATACTACGGCGCCATGCTGATCAATTATTTCCTTAAGTGTACCCAGTATTGCTGTATCGAGATTAGCACCTTGCGACAATTTACTTTCCAGCGAATCGGCGACCCAGTTGAGAGAATCTGCCAGTAAGGTATTCATCGTGACTAATGGGCCGGCCACTGATTGCCCTGAACCCACGGCGCGAAATTCAAAACGGTTACCGGTAAAGGCAAAAGGCGAGGTTCTGTTTCTGTCGCCGGCATCTTTATTAAATATGGGTAGGGTATTGATACCCAAATCCATAACGCCAGCATTTAGTGAACCGGTTACCTTACCGTTACTGATTTGCTCAAAGACATTATCCAGTTGCGAGCCCAGATAAACCGACATGATAGCCGGTGGCGCTTCATTGGCACCCAGGCGGTGATCATTACTGGCTGTTGCTATCGTGGCGCGTAATAGCGGGCCGTATTTATGTACGCCGCGAATAACCGCACCGCAAAACAGCAAAAATTGGGTGTTTGAATGCGGCGTAGTGCCGGGGTCCAGCAAGTTGCCTTGGGTTGCATTACCAACCGACCAATTGACATGCTTGCCTGAGCCGTTAATCCCTTTAAACGGTTTTTCATGTAGCAGACAGACCAGACCGTGTTTTTTGGCGGTATTTTTTAAGACCGTCATTAACAGTTGTTGGTGATCGGTTGCTACGTTGGCTGCTTCAAAAAAGGGGGCAATCTCGAATTGTCCCGGTGCGACTTCGTTATGTCGGGTTTTGGCTGGAATGCCCAAGCGGTATAGCTGTTCTTCGGCATCTTGCATAAAAACCTGAATACGTTCAGGTATCGCACCAAAATAATGATCATCAAATTGCTGGCCTTTGGCAGCGGAAGCACCAAATAGTGTACGTCCAGACAACAACAAGTCAGGGCGTTGGTTGACAAAATTGGCATCGACCAAAAAATATTCTTGTTCAGCGCCGCAACTGGAATTAACGGGCGCAATATCGGTATGACCCAGAAGAGACAAAACTCTTTTGGCGGCTTTGTTCATGGCGGCGTTGGCACGCAATAAGGGTGTTTTTTTATCCAGTGCTTCGCCTGTCCAAGACACAAATACCGTGGGAATACAAAGCGTGGCACCGTTGTCGGTGGTCATAATATAAGCCGGACTGGTGACATCCCAAGCCGTATAGCCGCGTGCTTCAAAGGTGGAACGGATGCCGCCGTTCGGGAAGGAAGAGCCGTCCGGTTCGCCTTGTACCAGCACTTTGCCGCTGAACTCAGAGATAACAGAGCCGTCATTTTGTACGGAGATAAAGCTGTCATGCTTTTCTGCCGTGGCATTGGTTAACGGATAAAAGACATGCGCATAATACAGGGCACCTTTGGACAGGGCCCAGTCTTTCATCGCCAAGGCCACTACATCGGCAATGGACACATCAAGCTCTTCATGAGCTTCGATGGTTTTCTTGACGGATTTAAAAACGTCTTTAGGCAGACTTTCCTTCATCTTGCTTAACGTAAACACATCACTCGCCCATAAGCTACTCAATGATTCCGGAGCTTTGGGAGGCATAGGTTGACGATTGGTGATGTTTTGAACAGCCTGAACGCGGGTAGCATTTCCAGTCATTTTATTCCCCTGTGTGAGTTTGAGTGTTGTTAAATTATTAAATAGCAATAATCGAACCAACCGGCTAATTTAATTAGCGGTATCGTTTAGAACGGGTAATGGCTTACAGGGTGAATGCTTACCAATAAATCAGCGTGATAAGGGTGGGCATTTTCAGTGCAAAAAAACGGGATGTTAGTTCAAAGTGGTGCGGGTTATTTTAATGACGGCTAATACTCGTTGTTCCAGTTTTTTAACTTGACTGTGGCAATTCCGGATAAATCAAGATGTTTTCGTTAGTCGCGACGTGGGCGTCGCTCCCACGG
>CAIMDR010000282.1 GCA_903839795.1 uncultured Methylococcaceae bacterium
CATACCCAGTAAATGAAAGGTAAGTATTCACCTCCCCCTTTGAAAAAGGGGGATTTAGTGGGATTTATTTAACAAATCTCCCCTAACCCCTCTTTTTCAAAGAGGGGAACTGAATAGTTACAATGAAAGAACTTATGTCACACTTTGTTCTGACTTTTTTTAGAAAACCGGCTTTGTCAAAACAAGCCCAACGTTTTAACTCTCGTTAGCCGCATGATGAAATTCAAAAATATTTTATCGTTAAAATCACTGATTGTTCTAGGCTTTGTCATTGCCGTTATCCCGCTTTTTTTAGCGGTCATGTACGCTGCTTTTGGTATGCGCGAAACATCCGCATTGGGTAGAACCATCAATTTTCAGGTCTTTGAACAAACCAAAGCCATACGCTTTGTTTTGCAAAAAACTGCCGATATTGAGCGTAAAGCCCGACTTTTCGTTTTGTTGTCAGACCCCGCGCTACGTCAGCCTTATGAACAACAATCTTATGAAAATACACGGGCATCGTTCAAACAAGCCTTAAGTGAGTTACTAAAGCTTCATGTCGACAACAAAATTGCATTATTGGTCAACGAATTATCCGAAAAAGAAGACCTGATCTATCAACAAATTAATAATTCGGTCAGTGAAAACGACCTTAAATTACCGGTCGATGAAGCCTTTCAAGGGCTACGCGAGTCGTCTTACAGTCTTTCGCGTGAGTTTGAACACCATGTTGATCATGAATTTAACGAATTACGCCTGCAATCTGAAACCCTTGAGCAGGGACTGTTAATCAAGGGTTCGGTGCTGTTGGTCATTTCGTTTATTTTTATTGTACTGCTGCTGATCATACTTTCACGTTCAATGCGGCAATTGGATGCCAGTATTCGCCGCTTGGGTTCCGGGGAACTGGATGAACCGATTGTCGTTTCAGGCCCTTCATATCTACGTTATCTGGGCAATCGCCTGGAATGGTTGCGTACCCATTTGATGGAACTGGAAGTTTCAAAACAGCAGTTTATGCATAACGTAGCCCGTGAAATTAACCTGCCGTTGGAAAATATTCGCGAAGGTGCAAAACTTCTTGTCAACGAGGTAGATGAAAATAGGCAAGACATCGCACGGCTCTTATGCAACCATATTGACAAACTGAAAACCGTATCCGATGAATTGGTTCGTTATAGCCAGATCAGCTCAAAACCGGAAACCAACCGTAAAGCAACCGTCAATATAAACAGCTTGCTTGAGTCGGTTATCGAGGATTTTCAACCCTTGCTGAATGCCAAAGCAATTAGCGTAAAAAAGCTGGTCAGGCCGGTTGATATTTCCGGAATTGAGGAGCAACTACGCAGTATTATTGAGCAGCTGCTGTCCAATGCGGTGAAATATTCTCCCGTGGGCGGTGAGCTACGTATCATGCTTCGTGCATCAGGTACGCAGATGGAATTGGAAGTCGAAGACGAAGGCCCGGGTATTGAACCGGATGAGCGCCTTCATGTCTTTGAACCTTTTTTTCGCGGCACAGCCGCCCAAAGCGAAGAAGGTGCCGAAAGTTCGGGCTTGGGACTGGCTATTGTCAAAGAATATGTCACCAACCATCAAGGCAAAGTCGATATTATTGACCCAAGACAAGATCAACCAGGAACCCGTATTCGCGTTCAAATACCACTAACCGGAGAGCTTTGATTACCATTATAAGTAGATATTAACACAAATCGTAGAGCCGTCATTCCGGCATGGATTCACGCCAAGCTATCCCGCCTGTCGCCCTGCGGGTAAATGCAAATCTGTTCCAGACAGATTTGTGCCGGAATCCAGAGTACAAGGATGTACTCATCGATATTACATTGCGTCCAATAAAATCGAGTATAAAAATCAGTGCGTGAATGCATTACGAATGCCATCCATGGCAACTGGATCCCGGGTATGTATTCACCTCCCCCTTTGAAAAAGGGGGAATGAGGGGGATTTATCTAATAAAATCTCCCCTAACCCCTCTTTTATAAAGAGGGGGACTGAATACTTACGATCCCGGCAGTCCTTGCCGGGATGACGGCTTGGACGTTTTCAGCTACTTATTTGTATTTATCGGTATTTTTTATTATTTACCCACTACAATTCACATAGAACCCAAAAACATGACTATGCAACCCATAATGTCTGTTCAAAACATCAGTCTGGCACTCAGCTTTTTGTTGCTGGCCGGATGTGCCGAATTTAATACCGGTACGGTGGAAAATCCAGCACCCTATCAAGACCCCTACAGGCAATCAGACTTTGATGAACTGCTGGCTTTTGGCGACAACATGGCAAAAACGCCCCCCTCGTCACGCGAAAAGGTGTGTCGCAGTTTACTGAAGCGCCAAAAAGATTCTCCAGACATCGGGGTTACGTTGCACCTGATGGTAGGCCGGTTACTTTCCGATGCTTGTGGCGAAATCCCCAAAATACTGAATGCAGTGGACGCTATTCCACCCGAAAAACTGCCCGATGACCGGATGCAAAAACTGGTTGCCATTCATACTGAAGCCTTAAAACGCTTATCCACTGTGTCAAAAAAAGTTTCTTCACTGGAGCGCAAACAAAAATCGGTTCAATCGGTGGTGGAATCAAAAAGTGTAAAAGGCTCCAAGAAAGATGAAAACAGCCTGCTAAGGGAAAAGCTGGAAGCCATCCGATCTATGGAAAAACACTTGGACGAAAGCGGCGACGCAAATTAGCGCTTATGTTTCGTTTTCGTTTGGCCGCTGTTATCATCGTTTCATTCAGTTTTGTCCTGTTTTTAGGGATAACCTTGTATTGGAGCTCAAACCAGGTTGCCCGCTATTTTCAGCGCAGCCAAACAGCCTATGAGACTTTTGATCATTATGAGCGCTTATCGCAGGAAGCCTATCGCCACTTCAAGCAGCGAATGGATGGACTGATAATAAATAGTCCAACGGCACAAGCCGGCATAGAAGCATCTAAACATCGCCTCTATGACGCGATGCAAGCACTTAGAATGACTGCGGTTACCGAGAACCCTACTGAAGGTTTGCAGAACAAACCCGCCGAACTGGAAAGAGTGGCTCATTTTACTGCTTTTCTGGATGCCAGCGAATATCGGTTCGATGAAGTCGAGCGTTTGCGACAGCAGGGCAAGCGGGAAATGGCGGTGCAAGCACTGTCGAAATTCTCCAAAGAAGAAATCGACGAAAAATTTCAGCCGCTGATCGATACCGCCATTAATGCGGAACGTGAAAAAGCAGGAAAAGCCAGACAAGAGCTGGAGGATTTGGTTGCCCGGTCGCGTTGGCTTGCCCTCTTGGCCTCATTAACTGCGGCGCTGTTTAGTCTCACCTCCGGGGTATTACTGCTACGCGGTGTCAGAAAACCTATTGAAACGTTGTTGAAGGGTACTGACGAAATAGCCTCAGGTAATTTGGATTATCGCATCGCTCTTGATACCCGCGATGAATTCGGTTATCTTGCCACGCATTTTAATCTTATGGCTCAGGAACTGACGCTTCAACAAGATAAGCTACGTGAAAGCCGGTTAGTGTTGGAGAAAAGAGTCGCTGAACGCACGTTTGATCTACATCGCTTAAATGAAGAATTAAAACGCATGGACAATGCGCGACGAGAATTTTTGGCCGACATCAGTCATGAACTACGCACCCCGATTACCGTCATTCGTGGCGAGGCTGAAGTGACGCTGCGAGGCAAAGTAAATCGCAATGCCGAGGAGTATAAGGACGCGTTACACCGCATCGTCGAACTATCGATGCAATTAGGCAAATACATTAACGATCTATTGTTTCTGGCCCGAACCGAAACTGCCAACCTCCAATTTGAATGGGATAACTTGGATTTGGCCGAACTGGTCGCCAGTGCCGTCGAGGATTTTCAGGTAATGGCCGAAGAAAACTCGATTTCGGTTTCCCTTGATGCCTCAACCCAATCCGTATGGGTACGCGGAGATAAACAACGGCTTCGACAGGTACTGTTTATTTTAGGCGACAATGCCTGCCGATATTCCAAACCGGGGGGACATATCACGGTTGCCTTGTGGCTGGGTGAAAACGAGGTAAACTTTAGCCTTACCGATCAAGGCATAGGTATTCCGGATCAAGATTTAGAGCGTATTTTTGATCGTCATTTCCGCAGCCCGAATGCCCTGCTTTCCCGAGACGATGGCACAGGTCTGGGCTTGCCGATGGCCAAGTCAATCATGAAGGCACACGGTGGACGGATCACCGTAACCAGCACTGAAAATTCAGGCTCGACGTTTACAGTGACGCTGCCCCTGACTTTGGCCGAACTATGACTGATTAACACCTTCAAAAAAACATCACCACGAAGCCACGAAGAGCACGAAGAAATACAATGTCGTCTTTGGGGAAATCAAGATGTTTTCGTTAGTCGCGACGTGGGCGTCGCTCCCACCGTGGG